>NZ_JALBWM010000115.1 GCF_023895975.1 Microbulbifer okhotskensis | reverse complement strand
CCTTGCGCCACCATTCATTAAATGAACCCGGCCGGCAAAGATTGCGAACCTATTAGCCGTTTTCCCTTTAACCTCTAGCTCCATGGTATTTCTCCTAATTGGGTTTAGTGCAACGCCGCACGCTTAGTGCCATGAACTCCCTGGTGGAAGTCAACTTTGTCACCATCAATCAATCCCTGCAGTTTTGCCTGTAAATCGTGGCTTCTCGCTTTGCTGGTTCTATCCCTTCCTCTGGCGGTTTCCAGATTAGGCCAGCGCTTCTCCTTGTAACTTGCCATTGCAAGTCGTTCCACCGCGCTACGCTTATGCGTTACCACTTTATGGCTAACTGCCTGGACCCACCCCTGGGCATACAAGTCACCACGCCGTATTTTTGTAGCTCGCTTCAAGCGTTTATTCAGGCTGGAAATGTAGGTGTTTCGATCACTCTTTAGTTGCCGGCCCAATACTTCAAAGGCATAAGCAGCAATCTCTGGTGAACCATCCAGGCCGAAAAACTCAACCACCCCACGCCACTTGCCATTGTTAAATTGCGAGTGGTAAACCAAGTCAACACCAAAAGCCCCGGCAACCATATTCATCAATATGGCCATGTGAGCCGGCGGCGTTCTGCCACTATCAATAGCCGACGAGATATAGCTATCCACATCGCTGGCCGCCACATCTGCCTTGGAAATACCATACTTCTGCATTAGCGTTTGTGCCTGGCGTAAAGCGGTCGCAGCCTCGTTGGGGTTGCTTGATTTGGCCAGGGCCAGGCAACGCTTTATCTTCCTTAAAATTGTGTCCTCCATATCTCCCCCTAGACCGCAGCCAAATCCAAAGGCACCTGCCGATACTGAGCGCTTTTCCCTTTACGCTTGTACAGCCGTATATAAGTCGCTGTGCCAGCGGTATGGATAGAATCCCGTAGGGCCGTCATCGCTCTTTTCCAGCCTTCATCATCTATATCCAGGCGCAACAGTTCCAGAACCGCAGAGGTCTTTAATTGTCCCCGGCTGTCAGTACGGAAGGCTCTATCCACCAGTGCGCGGATATTCGCATTGGCCCCTTCGCTCCAGCGCAGAATGCAGTCGTCTATCAGGGCCTTGGCCGCTTCGATTTCCTCGGTAAACTGGTAACGCTCAGCGGTTGAGCGCACCAGCTTGTATTCACCGTCAAAAGTGGTCAGGGATACATTGCCTTTTTCGCCGCCCATCTTTACGTCATATTTCTCTGCAGCAATTGCCACCAGGTCGGCAACATCCGCCAGCGCTTTCTCCTTAAATTGCCCCAACGCCACATTCAGCTTTTCGGCAATATCAGCCAGTGTGCGCACTGTAGAGTCGCGCAATTTATCGTGCTCGCGCACCTGGTCTTCCGGCACCAGGTGTCCGGCGGCATTTAATAAAAACCCATCAGGAATCATTGGTAAGCTCTCCATTTGTTTTTTGGTGCCGCCACAACACCTGGCAGCCATACAGCTCGACACATCTGTAGTCCTCCCCACCAAACACCAGGCACTGGGGAGGTACTCCGGCATTGACAGGCCCGTGTATTTCAATCAACACGCGCCCCTCCTTAACTTGCATCCGCATCACACGGGAACCCCGAGCAGACAGCCACAACAGGCTTTGGCGTATCCGCTCCACTGCCGAGAAATACCCGCAGTTAACATCAAAGGTTTTCGCCAGCAGCGGTTGCTCCAAATCTGGATTACTTTGCAAACTGGTGATGCTTTAGCGGCTCAAAATAGTGTCCGTTGTTGCGCTGGCGCAGCTGCTTTACCTCGCCCTCAACCTTGGCCAGTGCATTCTCAATGCCCTGGCAGGCCGCATCGATGCGCTCAGCAGCAGACATTTGCGCGGGTAACAGTGGGCGGTAATCCCGCCCCATGATGTCCTCCCAATTAAGGAGTGGATTGCGGATAAACACCTGGAACTGCATATAGCGCTGCAAATTGTGAGCGGTGAATAATTCGCCCCAATACTCCAGCTGTTCCTCATTAATTAGCGGCTGCGGCATACTCGGGTTCCTCGGCTAGAATGTTGGAAATTTGCCCTAGCAACTCCTCCCAGGTACCCACCCACGCAATACGGCGCTCCCAATCAATCACCATGGGCAGATCGCTGGCCACCTCCACACCCATTTCCAACTGGCGACCGTTGATTTCCACTTCCGCAATCAGATAGCTGAGTATCTGCGCCCGGTTTTTCAGTTTGATCACTTTGCCTTTGCCCACGTTACACCCCCGCGATTAGGTCAGCGGTCAGCTGGGGCACACCCAGCGAAGCCGCTTCATTGAGTGCGGCGGTGAGCACGTTATGTACCGCCAGGGGATAGAGCACCGAATAATTCCCACGCGATAGCTTGTTGCGTAGTGCCTCCACCGCCGCATCATTCATCACCTTTTTCAGGGTGGTACCAGACAAGGCAAAGCGATGTTTCAAATACCCCTGCAGGTCCGCATCCAAGGGGCGCAGCGTCACCACCTCACAACGCTGCACTACCTCACGCACTACCGGGTTGCGCTCATCCAATTTCTGGCCCAGCTCGCTCTGGCCGATCAACACAATGCCCAGCAGCTTGGAAAAACCATCTTCCAATTCAAAAAACCGCTTTAGGTGCTTGAGAGTGGCCAGCGGAATTCCGTGGGCCTCTTCGATAACCAGCAGATGACGATTGCCTGCCCGGTGGGACTCGCGCAGTGCTTTGTGAACCTGGCGAAAACGTGCCTCACTGCTGCGCGGCACATGCTGGCCCGGTGCTACTGCGGAAAGGATGGCCTCTGCAATATGGCCAGACTTCAATGTTTTGCCCTTGTTCTCATCCTCTTCCATGCCCAGCACATAGGGCTCAATAATGATCACCGGCTCACTCTCGCGCTCCACCCAGCCGGTAAGATCGCGGCGCAGTGTGGATTTGCCAGAACCGGATTCCCCCACCAAAGCAATAAATCCCCCATGTCGCGCAACTTGTCGCAGGCTCTCACGCACATAGCGGGAATCCGGGGTTAAGAAAACCTCCTCGCTGTTTCGGCACTCATCAAACGGATCACGCACTAGGTTAAATGCGCGCTTCGCCGCCGGATTAATGGCCTGTTTGCGTAGTAACATAATGTCCTCCTCCAGATGGTTTTCTTTTTGTTTCTCTACCGGTGCTTTTTTCTTAGCGCGGCCTTCCTTCTCAAAGACTTCCTCACCACAATTCCCGACAGCCTTAAGAATCTGCTTCTTTAATTCTTTCTCCCGCTTTTTCGGCCAGATAGCGTGGTTGCAAATTTGCGCAACCGTGGCCGGTGACATTTTGATTTTTCGAGCCAGCGCGGACTGGGTCATGCCGCGATCTTTCAGTAATGTTTTGAGCTTCAACATGCGTAACCCTCCCTAGTATTTGTTGTGTTAAAGGCCGACCAGCTTTAATGAGGATTCCTGCCTGCGAGTCAGCAAATCTGAAATTTTGTCCAGCTCATCCTCTGCCACCCCCTCTGGGTAGCGCTCCTGCAGCCACTGGAAGTGCTCCGGCTGCCAGCGCTCCCCCATGCGTGAGCGCAAGCGCTTAGCCGCCTGCACGGTGTTAAGGCGCACGGCCTCCACCTTGGGCAGTGGTATATCCAGATCCAGATCAGTTCCGCGTTTAGGGATGTAATCGGGCAGTGGTGTATCGGTGATGGGTTTCATAGGATCGACGCGACCACCGAACGGTGCTGGCTGGACTTTGCGCTTCTCCGCCGCCGCCTGATCTGTGTCGGTTTCCATAACCATGCGCTCAATCGCTTTGCGCTCTTTATCCGCACGGGTTTCCGGCTGTGCCTTGTACTCCTCGCCCAGCATTGCGCCGCTTTGTAAAAAGCCGAATTGGTCGCGGGCTTCCGGCTCCAGTACCCGCATCACCTCGCGGCCGTCCTCGTTGGTATAGAGCACCTGCACCGCATCCTCACGCCAGGGGTTGCGGGTGACAGAAATGGTTTCCCCCACCAAAACATCCGGGATATCCCGCACAGAATAGGTTTTGCCCTGATAACTGATGGTTAATTGCGGGGACACCTTGCGGGATTCCGCCGCATGGATAGCCAGCTCACGCATCACCTGCGCATCCGGTGCCACCACCAACTGCTCGGGGGTAATACGCAGCCACACGGCATAGCGCGGCTGATCTGTGCGGCTGTGTTTTTTCTTCCCGTTGAACCAGCGCATCCACTGCCAGCCCTCGTTATTGAGCTCCTCCAGGGAAGTGGGCGGCCGGGTCATAAAGCGCAAGCGGCCCTCAAAGCTGCGCTCCACAATATCGTTGCCTTTTTCCACCTGGCCCTTGGCCCAGGGTTGGCCCGGCAAATTCACCTGCAGCTGCACACCCAGCGCCCGGCAGAGATTGCGGAATACCGCCCCGGTGTTAGCACTGCCGGGGTCCACCATCACCATGCGCGGAATACCGTGGAAGGGATCATCGCCACCGCGCTTTTGCGTTGCCGCGATAAAAGCCTCCACCAGATTTTTGCCGCTCTCCGCCCCCAACACGTAATGCACATAGATCACGCCGCTGGTGTGATCAGTAATTACATAGCGCCAGACCCGCTCCTTTTCGATACGGCGAATATTGGCCGGCTTGTTTTTATAGAACTTGGTTTCATCCATCACCTGCAGGCACTGGCCGGCCTTACTCGGCAAATAAAAGAGGACACACAGCGACGGATCTATTTGCCAAACATGGTTTGGGTGTTCAGAGCGCAAATGGGTTTTAGGGGTGGGCCGGGAAAGCTGGTCCGGGTGCAGCGCGTAGCGGCGCAGCGCGCGGCCGATACTTGCTGCACACAAAGGCATAAACTCTCCGGTTTCCTCATCAGTGCGGCCCGCACCGATCTCACCGTTAGAGCGCAGCACCTCCACCGCATCCTCAATAGAGGAAAGGCGCTTGCCCAGCTTGCGGCGGCTCTCCATCAGGTAAGCGCTGATCTTGCGCGCCTCCTCCAGTGTCAGCGCACTCGCCCCCGCATCGGCACGGCGCTTGCGCGCCGGTGCCACAATTACCTGCTTTAACTGCCGCTGCAGGGTGGCCACACTGATGCCCATCTCTGCCGCTGCAGCCGCATAAACCGGACCTTTCTTTCCGTGACCAGCCGCTTGGGCGTCGGCGGCCACAGCCTGCAGGCGCTCAAGCAGTGCGGGGTTCATTGTTCTGCTCCTTCCGTTATGCTTGGGCTCTTACCACAATGGAGATCGGGATATGTCCAATCGAGTAAACGCAAGGGAGCGTCAGATAGAGGGGCTGGAGCATCTTGTTGGCCTGTTACTAGCCTATGTTCAATACCAACCGAACTACTCTCCAGAGGATCTGCAGGCACTGATGAATGCACAACTAGTCGAACACATGGCGCGCGATGCGCACGATCCGTTTTTAGACCCCTTTGAACGGATTGAAGCAATGCTGCGATGCCATGAAGGCCAGCCAGTTCATCCAGACGACCAGCCCACAGAGTTTTACCGAGGGTTTCCCATGCCTTCTCTAAAGGTGCTTCAGGATTGGCTGTCCAAGCAGAAACCGCGCTGATTGCGCCGTACACCGCACGCAGGGTCACACCGTAGCGTTGAGCCAGTTGTTGATGGTTATTGCCGGTAAAATCTCGCCACAATAAAAGCATCTGGCCGAAGGTGAGCTGGTCCAACAAGGTGATCTCAGTCATTACCGGCCTCCAGCGTTTTAAGGCGGCATCTGATCGCATCATCCACCGCCGGCTGCAACCCATGGATATCCAGGGCAGTGCGGCACTGTTGCGCGGTGAATTCCTCCACCATTTCCAAGCGTTCTTCCACGGAGTGGCAGAAAAAGGGCTGGCCGCAGAGGCTGCCGGTGTAAAAGGGGTTTTGCTCTGGAGTCATCATGCCGCCACCTCCTCCTCGCTTTCTTCTTCCCAGGGCGCTGCACTTTCACTGCGGAAAACCCCCAGCACTTGCCGCACTTCCTGTAAGGCATCCTCCAGCTGATCCAATTGGCCGGCCATCCAACTGTCTACGCTGAACTGGTGAATATCCGCATGGTCTTTTACCTGGGTCAGCGCCTGCACCACCTGGCCCAGCAAAAGCGCCTCCACCTGGTAACAGTGATCCGCCGCTTCTGCGCGAATCTGTTCACTCTCCTGATCCGGGGGAATTTTTTTGATGCGTTTTTTCTTGGTGACCAACTCATCGAGCTTTTTGTTTTTATCGGCAATAACTGAGTCTTTAGCCTCGTTGTCTGCGCGGGCATCGCGCAGGGCCAAGCGCAATTCGCGGGTGCTCATGCGGTCGATATCATCTAAGTTCAGCCCGGCAACAGTCCCACCATCAGCCAGCTCAGCAAGCTCCTCATCATCCTCCAGCATCAGCTCATACAATTTTGTTTTGCCAAGCTGTACCAGCGCTTTGGATTGCTTGCCTAATTTAGGGGATAGAAATTTGGCAGCGGCCTGCATCATTCTTTGAGCAACTCGCTGATTTAGGCCCAACTCTTGTTCAATAATCTGCTGGAGCTCCCCGCGGGGCTCATGCTCTTTAATGACGATTAAACGGCGACCCGCTTCCAGCATCGCCTCGGCGCTCTGTGCCAGGCAGAAGCGGGCTTCATTGACCAGTCGCAGCCGGTCATAGGGCTGGCCATCCAAATACAGCTCGGTAATTTCGCGCGAATGCGCTTGGTGTTCGATAATCGCGTTCCTGCTCATAGATCACCCCTGTGCGCCGGCTATCACCCGGCGGTTGATTTCATCGATTTTTTCCTGCGCCCGCTGCATTTCCAGCGCGTGCCGCTGGGCGATTTGCAACATGCCCACACTCAATGCAAAGCGGCCGTCCTCGCGTTTTTCTGCCAACCCCTCATCAATCAACGCGGCCATAATGCGCGTGATAGCACTGGCATTGATGTCCGTAGCCTGGACCAGTTGCTGGTTGCTCAGCCCGGTCAAGGTGTGTCCTTTTAATGCCTTCAGAACCCGCAGCCCTTTGTGTAGAGCGGTTTGTTTACTCATGTCGGAACCCCCGTAGCCAAATGCCCTCGGCGGGACAAGTCGTAGTCGCTCACCACGCAAGTACCGTCATCATCCGGCCCGGCCCGTCCAGACCGACAAACTCGGGGAAGCGCAGATAGTTTTGTGCGGGTTGCCCCTTACCACGGCTAGGGATACGCTTTTGGAAGTAGGCCACCTGCTCAACTCCAAGGATGCTGCGATAAAAAATCTTGTCTCCACGTTTCAATTGGCTTGGTCTCATTCCTCATCCCCCAAATCCAATGGCAATTCCGGTGTGTGGAACTCCTCTACGTTGCGGTGGTGGTGGGCCAGGCCCTCCATCGCCTTTCTCAGTTCCGCCAGCGTTTCCGCCACATCCGACTTGCCGTTGTAAAAATCCACCAGCGTGGAAATTGCGCTGCTGATCTCTCCCTGTAGGGTTAAAACATCCGTGGCCGAGGCGGCTTTACCGCTGGGGATTTTCACCACCAGGTAACCACTGGAGGCAGCCAGCCAGCGGCTCACAAAGTCACAGCCGCATACCCGCTCATAAGCCGGGATCATTACCGCCGGCATACGGCCGGTTTGAATCCACTTGTACAGTGCCCAGTGATCCGCCAGCCCCATGCCCTCGGCAATGCGCTCCACGCTTAGGTTGTGGATGTCCTTCGCGTAGTCCTTGCACCACTCCAGCGCCTGGCGCAGATTGGTGGCCACCGCCTTATTCCAGCGGCGGCGTTTCCAGGCTTTGCTGGTCATTGGAAACCCCCAAAATCAGCCCTTCCAAACAAAGTTCTGTCTTGCATCTGGTGCAATGCTGTTGCGTTATGTGTAAATAACGGCATCATTCACACAACTCAGGGAGAATGCTTGTGGCGCTTACCCAGGAAGACATGGCAACCATCACCCAGCTGATCCGCACAGAAACCGAGCCGCTACGCGCCGAATTAGACGCGGTAGACGAATGGGCCAATGGCCTGTTTCTGGCGCTGAAAGACGTCCTGACACCGTTGCTGAAACGTCATCCAGACGTGGCTGCGGAACTAGCCCCCCGCTGGCAAAAGGTCGTGGAGGAGTTTCACCGTACTGAGGGCGGCCGGCTGGAGGCACGCAAGATGCTGTACGGCCAACTGGCGCTTGTGAGTGTTTGGCCAGGCGTGGACTCTTCGGCCTTTGCCGAAGAGTCCATAGAGCGAACTCGCGGGCCTCGTCCTCGCTGAGCAAGCACTTGCCGTTCTTGCGGGTGGACTCGATCCGAAGGGCCCGGACCGTCTTGCCGATCAGGCGGGCATCCGGGATAAATCCGTAGTGGTCACGTTGCGGAGCCTGCGCTCGCTGCCATTGGGCACCGTGCTCAGTGGCCAAGCGGCAGCACACCCCTTTGTCTGTGTGCAGTACTTCCAGCAGGTCGCCGGGCTTGGTGCCGGGCACAAGGTAAATACCGCTGCCTAACTGAAAAACGCCATCGGCGTTAATGCGGCGGATTTGTGTGGCTCTGTCCATGGGGCCTCCTAAGCTGCAGTGGATTGACTGTCGGTATCTGGATCAGCTTTGATGCCGAGTGCCACAGCGATTTCATGGGCACGGCCATAGCTGGCCTTGTCGAAAGAATTGAGAACGCGGTAGACCGCATTGCGCCGGTAGCCCCGTTCCTCTGCCCATTGGGTAATGGTCAGGCCCTGGGCGCGGAACTGCGCCTTAACCTGGTCTGGGGTCAGTAACTCTTGGTCGGCCATAGCGGTGGCCCTCCTTGTTGCTGAATGATGTTGTGTGAATGTGTAGACAATGATAGGTGCAGAAATCTGCACTTGTCAACGGTGAAAGTGATGAATTCTGCCTTAAAAATAGGGGAGCGTTTACGTGAAGAACGGAAACGGTTGAAATTTACCCAGCCAGAGCTTGGTGAATTGGTCGGCGCATCAAAGAGAACGGTTATCGATTGGGAGAAAGGCGTCACTGCACCTAACGCTGTTCAGTTAGCTGCTCTAGAAGACGGCGATATTGATATTGGGTATGTAATAACGGGACGCCGTACAGAAGTATCTTCTGCGGGTTCTGATGAAGAGTTGGAATTACTAGCACTTTATAGGGCTGCGCCAATTCAAGTAAAAGCTGCGGTACTTGGGGCATTAACAGCCGGAAATGCCTCGCCAGAAAATAAACCCAATGTGTCTGTTACAGGAGATGGCAACAAGGTGGCTGCTGGTGACTTCCATGATTACGCTCCTCGTAGAAGGAAGCGATAGCAAGCAAATACGTCAGCGCTGACGTATTTGGGTATTTAACGTGCCACAGATGGCCCCGTACAACTAGCGTAATGCTTTGTAATTTGGCTCGTGGCGACAATAAATAAGAGGTAAGAGCAAGCGTTATCCCAACAGAGCTGGACACAGGGAAAGAAACCGACAGTAGCTGTCCAATACTGGGAGGGTTTTCCTTTTAGGGGCTTCAGGCTTTTTTATGCTCAGTATTTCCAGGCATAAAGATTGTTGCTAAATAGTGCAAAATTGTGGGCGTTGTCACGCAATGGGTTTTTACATATTGTTTAGCGCAATTCCGTTTTATGGCGGATGTTGGGGGTAGCCATGGAGATTAGAGGTAACCACAACCGGGTAGTAGGGGGAGATATCGTCTACGAGATTCACCTGGATGGCGAGGCCGCAGAAAAGCTGGCCAATCGTTTACTGGCGGCACTGGATGATGCCGCTTCGGGCATCAGGGTGGTATTGCCCGGCAACAATCAGTTTTACCTAACCACAGGGCAAAGCCCTGATAATCCCTAAAAACGTAGTAACCACATGGAGGCTGTTATGCGTTCCCGTTTAGCCGTTGTACTCGGCGCACTGATTATTTCTACAAACACCACTGCTGCTGAATATGGTCAGCAGAAGTCTCTGAGCTTTCACCCGTTTGTCTCCCTAAATACGGGGTACAGTAAGCTTGAACAAACCCAGGATTACCGGGTAATTGGCGCTGATGAAGATGGCAACCTGTCGGAGTTTAGCTACTTTAAGCTGAAAAATTCTGATGGTGAAATCTGGAACAATATTGCCTTTGGTGCAGACTTCGAAAATTACCCTCTGGAGCTGCGTATCAGTTACGGCACCATTGGCTCAGGTCAGTCTGACTATCTGGAGTTTGTGGAAGAAAATGTACTCACTGGAACCGAGACCGTAGTGGAGCGCTACGAAGGCAACCAGGATTATGATTTAAATATACTGTCCCTTACTGGGGTTTTGGAGTTATCCAGAAATTGCAGTAAAGCCTGCTTGTACCTGCTCGGCGGAGTTAGTTATGGACAGTTGGACTGGTCTCTGGCGATTGATGAGGTGATCGCGGGCGAGAGCTTCCGCAAATCCAAAAGGTTCTATAAAGACTTTTTCCACTACGGTGCAGGCTTCCGCTACGCCTTTACTGATCACCTCCGTATGAACACCGAATATATTCGCCACAATATCGGTGAGTTTGGTGATATACGAGTATCTGAGGGTAGACGTGTGGAATTCGATATGGATGACTTCAGCCTATGGCAGGCAGGGGTTTCCTACACTTTTTAACGCTACCTAATCCGGGCACAGTTTCCCAAATACTGGAAAGTGTATTGATGAAAAAAAACATCGTAAAATCTGACCAGGAATGCTCAAAGGATTGATCTGTATATGTTATCTCGCTTATTCGCCTCTCGTCAGCGCCCCTTTATCCCCCGTCGCCACGAGCGCGAAAGGGTTGCTATCGATCTCTCCGGCAGTCGCCTAGCATTTAGCTTACCGCTCAACGCCTGCCATGACAGCTTTGCAGACCCCAGCCAGGAGCCGCCGCAGAGCGTCAATATTTTTGATAACAGCAACTACTTTGATGATAGTAAACGAGAAGAGTGGAAGCGCGAGGGTGTTGCCCGGCAAATACTAATGAAGCGCAGCTGGGAGCTGTTTGGCCCTATCTGGCGTAGCCGCCCCATTGGGTACATATCATTTGTACTAACACTAAACCGTCACGACGCCCTGCCCGAAGATATGAGTTGCCTTAACCCGCAGCACTTTGAGCAGGTGATTATACGTGCTTTATATTACAATGGACCCTGTCAGCCCAACCACAAAGTACAGCAGGCTCCGGTGAACTGGCAGCTGCATAAGCTGGACGGGACTACGCCGATATTTTTTGAAAAGCATCAGCAACACTCACCAGAATCACTGGCTGAGTGCCCCTTCTACGATACACATTTCTCCAGCTTCTTTTTTATTCCCTTGGACCAACGCCACTATATCTACTTTGTTTTCAACTATCTGGGCTATGCCCCTGTCAAACCCTGCCTAAAAGCCATGAACAGCATTCGAGATTCCGTTTGCGACAGTGTCGAGCTGCAACTCGGGGCCGATGCCAAAACACAATTATCAAGGGTTCAACAACAGTGGCCGGGGGCCAAGGCCAGCGCTAAACGCGATATTGAACCCTGGGTTTACCCGGAATGGTACGAAACCGATGATTTCGAGGGGAAAATCATTATCACCAAACCCGGCAGCCCGCCGCCGACTTGGCAGGCATAGGCTATTCAGCCGCACTTAGGACCAGAAAAAACTGAACTATCACAGGCAAGGAGCCATTGTGAAAATCATTATCAAACGGGGAGAAACTCCCAATATCAACCGGAATGTCTATGTACATCCAGGCCACGCAGAAACCTGGGAACAGCTGAAGCGCGAGCACCCCGGTAACTACTATAAAACCAACCTGGTGCGGGCGCTCTACAGCCTGGCGATTACTCCCGGTGGTCGCGACAACGGCCCCAAAACCCTAAAGCTCGATGGTGCCCAGTTTCACTATCAGATACACAAAAACGGCGATATTCTGGTGTATGGACTGGAAATCGACAGCTCGGTTTCCGCTCCGGTAACGGACCAGACTACGGGTTTGTATCGTGTGGATAGAGATGACTTAGAGAATAAATGGAAAACTGACTCAAGGCGTAGAAATACCATGAGGCACGACCACCGCTGGGGTAATGCCCACTATGCGGCGGTCAGCGGTAAATTTGATAATAAAGAAGAGGCTGGTGAGTTATTAATCAACCATATTCTCCCCGCCTATAAGGCCGCATTGAGCCCCAGGGATTTGGAGGGTGACGATAAACACTATTCCCTGTACTGGCAAAATGGCCAACACAAACAAGCCCACAATGCGCAATCACTGGCGGCGCTGATCCAGCAGGCACAGGCCAATGATGCACGGATTAATTGGCTGGTACATGGTGAGGGAGTGGGTACTTTTGTGCAGGCCCTGCAAAGCCTAGCCAAACAACCGGGTATCAGCAGCCTGGTTGCCAATGGAAAAGAGCTTTCCAACCAGA
>NZ_JALBWM010000114.1 GCF_023895975.1 Microbulbifer okhotskensis | reverse complement strand
AAATTTCAGATAGCTGTTAAAAACACGGGCCCGAATTGCTCGTGGGCTGGGTCGCCCAGGAGGACCCGCTCATCAACGCTTTGAAGTCTTGATTGCATGATCCATTGCCTTATCAAGCTCTATCGGCAGGTGCCGCCGAGCAATACCCTGTGCAATCCCAACAAAAGGAAAGCGCTGGCGGTAGTTCGGCCTGCCTTTAAGGAAAATAAGAATGGGTTTAGCGGTTGGGTTACGCTTACCACCAGCCCTCTTCCACACCCCATACCACTGCTTATTACGCTTCCCGGTAACTTTTCCGACAAAATATTTAGACTTAGTGCCCTGCACACCATCAGCTCCACTCTTTTTAGCGCCGGAGTTAGCACGCAGCTCTGCCAAAATCCTTTTGTAAATCCCAACCGAAATGTTGCCATGCTTATTTAACTTGGCCTCCTTCCCATGCACTACATACATCCCCCTAGGTAAGAGGCCCGCATGCCGAAGCGCTCTCTCAAAGCGTTTGTCAGCCCGGTTCTCATCAATCACCGAGGGCGCCAAGTACTGACTAGGTGCTGTGCCATTGGGTGCCTGATCACGAATAAAGATCTTCGCAACGCCTGAGCGCTTAGTGGCTTTCTTCACCAGTACAGAGTTCAGTGTCAGATTTGCTGGATTTGCAAAGATGCGCCCAATGGCTGCACGCTCTTCTCCCCGTATACGAAACGCCACATTATTCAGAGCAACGGAACTGGCATAGGGCAGCTGCTTTTTTAATTCAGCAGATGCCTTATCAAACTTTGAGGTATCGAGCTTTACACTAACGTCCATCGCTCTTCTCCTTCACAGGGTCACCCTCCCCCCGCTTCATCTGCTCACGCTTCAACTTAATATCCTGATGCCGGTAATAGGCGAATACTGCGATGGAGAGCAGGCCGGTGGTGAAGGCACCGTAGGTAATTACATACTGCTCAAACACCGAGGCAACCTGAGCTGTCACGCTACCCACTCCCGCAATCCATATCATCAGCCGCTCCATAGCCGTATTTGCTGCATCAGTTGGACTCATTGAACCGGCCTCTTTGCTGCACCTTTTATCGCAGCTAATGGCTTCATGATGTGCTGGCTGATCCCATAAGAACCGAAGAAGAAAATAATCACCGCCGCGAAAGCACCAAACATCAACGTCGACCCAGCAACAGACCAAATAAACTTCGCGTACCCAGCATCCCACGGCCACACCACCACAGAGGCCATCACTAAAAACATCTCGATACGAATAATTGCCAGGGCCGCAAAGCGCCGGGTTAAGCTGCGCTGGGTATTCTCACTCGCGGTGCTTCCAACATGTGCAACCACCGTATCGATAATTTGTTTACGGGCTTCTGACGCATGGCGAATTAGCTCTTTCGCATCTTCAGCGCCTTCCTGATCGGTATAGGACAGGCCATCAATCCAACCACCAGCGCGCACCAGCAACCCGTTATCCTTATCGAGGATGTCGTCCACGGGTTTAGCGTTACTGCTAAACAAACTCTTTACCCCAGACCAAATACTCATCACGGATACTCCGGCACGTAGTGCGTAATTGTCAGATTAAAGTCAGGTGGCAACATATCTCGCAGCTGCTGCATCGCCTTGCGCGACTGCAACACCCACCAACCACCAGGAGCTTGAGCCGTTCCAACACCAATGCAGCCCCGAACATCAGAGGCATAGTTGGCGGTATGGATTAATATTTTTGAACGCCCAGGAACATCAACCAGTTCCCACACGTTCGGGTATTTTGGCGAGCTATACGCCGCGCAGGAATAAACACCCTCAGGAATGCAGCTCTCAAACGGGCGATTACCCAACCACGGGCGCTCCACCGTATAAAACACACTGTCGCGCACTCTAAGCCGCCCCAATGTGGCATCAGGCCCATAGGCGAATCGTTCAAGATTGCAATTCATGTGGTAGCGCTCACAGCCCTGCATTGCAGAGCAAATAGAATTCAAAAAAAAGGCGCCCAAAAGAGCGCCATCAAGAACATTAACGAGGATGAAAAACGGTAGATCTGAAACGAAAAAACCCGGCTGGGGGAGCCGGGTTTCTGTTGCAAGCGGAAAAACCGCAAGCTAGAAAAAAAGTACCATCCTGGCACAAAGTCTGTCAACCCACCTTCAAAAGATTTTCCTTATAAATTTCTACAACCTCAGAAATCGGGCCCAGAGCACGAGCAGGAAGCGGGTCCAAGCGGCGCCGCAATCTTTGCCACAAACTCTTCCACTCCCCATCCCACCGCTTCTTATCACACCCCAAAATACTACGCGCCCGGGCAAGATCGATTGATCGCCCATTCACATCCCGCAACGCACACGCACCAATACAAAATAACGCCAGCTGGCTAACCTTCTCTCTTGGGTGCGGCTCGCCCCACTGATCGAATTCACACATCAAGTAACTCAGCAGCGCCGCCCGCTCTTTAAATCGTGAAGCCGGTGGCGCATAGGCAGCCATGCCCCAGCAATAAGCCAGCGGATCACTATCCCGCAGCCTGGCAACCACGCTTTGGATTAATCCCTTCTCGCAGGCATCCATAACCCGGCTACCGCTCCCCCTTCCCACAACCGTCTCAGTACCACTCACTCGTGGCGCATCAATTCGGCAGATGACCTGACCCGCCTTGCCCTGCACCTCACCACGAATCACCACCTTCCGGCCCCGGCGCGTGCTTAGAGTGGCCGTACTTCTACCGCCCATAGCCTCGTAATCAAACGCCGCTGCCGCCCCATCGAACGCATCATGCCAAGCCTGTCTCGCAGTATCGAATCTCATATCACTCCCCCCAAGACCTCAAACGGTAAACTCAAGCTGGCCCGCCCGGACCCATCACGCGGCTTCCTGAAAACTATCGAAATACTCCTGAAAAACCTTTCTCGCCACATGCAGATTATCCCGATGGAAAGTCCCCAAATAATCCTCATGCACCCGCCGAATTTTATTTTGAGTAACCACCGTATGGGCAAACACCAAATCCACTTGGCGCGGGTTATCCGTGCGAAACACCGCTAAGGGTCTACTCGCAGCGGTTGTCATAATTCGCTCTTTCGCCTCGATGAGAGTCACAACGGTCATAATTCTCACTCCATGATGATCAGTAATTACCAGTTAAAATCTTCCAGCATCTCAGCCCAGGTTGTTGGCTCGCTGGTAGGCTCCTCACAGGGGATATACTCCCCCACCAAAACCTCCTCCTCTGCGCCTTCTGCACTCACTGGAACAACCCCCGCATTTTTGCCAGCTCGCCCTCACCGCACTGACGAGCCCGCTCCTGAACGCCTTTGTCAGGCAGGGCCAGAGGTTCAAATTCTTTGTGCGCCGCACTTCCCGGAGCTGGTAAGCAAAGTCCAAGGAACTCCGCATAATTCGGCGGCCAACTGGTTTCCCCATTGCGCGCCGCCTCGATATTGCGGTGCTCAAGGGTTTCCATCCCCCTAGCCCAATCCTTGTCTGACAAACTGCGCGTCTTACGCGCCCACAGCATAAAATCCTCACCGTAAGCCCCATTGCGCTCACCCTGCTCAGAGTCATACAGCGCGTACTGGGACGTCCACTTGTGGCCATACAGCTGCGCCATGCGTTTCCACAGGGCCAGGAGCAGCTTCTCGTGCCGAGGCTCTAGCGAAGGCCGCATTGATTTGGTTTTGCTGCTGCTGGAGCCGGTTGCCAGCGCCTGAGTTACGGTTTTCATTGCCCACTCCCTGTTGGTTATTCGCTGGACGGCTGTACTCCTCTCGCCAGTGCTTCCCAGCACCAAAGAACCGCTTGGCCTGCATAACAAATTCGGTGCCGATTTTTCCCGATTGCTCGCAGTAACGGCGATAGCGTTCCAGTCCTGATTGAAATTCTTCCAGCGGATGAGATTTGCGTTGCTTGCGATACACCTTCAGGGCCTCCCCCTTTGGATTACCGCCAGCCCGTTTTGGGTAGGATTTCCACAGCTGTTCAAATTCGGAATCAATCGGATCAACTTCCGGAAGTTCCGGATTTGTTCCAATAGTATTATTCTCTACTGTATTACTCAGTAATGTATTCCTCTCTTTTAGGAAACCTAAATACCCCCCTTTAGGATTCCTAACGGGGTTGTTTAGGTTTTCTAAATACCCCCCTTTAGGTTTCCTAAATAGGTCAGGCTGGTTTTTAGAGTGCATTTCAGACAGGAAAATGTTCCGCTCAACAACCCGTTTACCTTCCCGCTTATGGCGAAGATTGATATACCCCTTCTCCTCCAGCGAAGTGAGGATTTGCGACACCCTCGACGTGGATACCCCAAAGAACTCAGCAAACGCCTTGTTAGACTTGAAACAGCCCCTCACCGGGTTAGCGGATAAACTCTTGATCTCCACCAACATCACCTTTTCTTGCATCGTTAAGGATTTATCCAGCCATAAACTGGCCGAAATCCAAACCCCCTCAAAAGCTCTTTCTTCAGACACAATGAACCCTCCAGCAGAAACACTAGAATCAGCAAAACCAATCATTAAATATTTTTAAATTACGATATTTACGGCGAACCTATTCCGATTCAGACCACCCCTTAAATGAATTAATAAGTCGGACAGACCCGGCTGCTAATCAGCGTTCACCGAGCTAATCGCGTTCTTGATGGAGCCGACCCAATCATCAACACACCCTCCATTCTGATAGGCGATCCCTAGGGCCTGATCGAATATTTCTTTCTTCGTTAAAACAATATTCGGGTCAGGATTTTTTGGGTGAAGCCCTGCTGAGCTTCCAGCTACCAGCGCTTTACCCTGTTCAGAATCTACGGTCTTCTCGACTTGCTTATCCATCTTTCTCTCCCTGTATAAATCCCCATATACCGCAATGAATTAATCCCGATCTTCAAAAACCACAGAATGGCAGGACAATAAAATGGGGAGTTGAAAATGATCGTTATTCTGGTTTCTGAAATGAATCCGCACGGTCTTAACTTGCCTGCCGAACTTCTGGCATGGCTTGCCGATCAGCAGCCTCAAAAAGCTCAGCCAACCTCGGGCAAAGATCCACAGCCCGAACCACCCCAGCTGCCACCTGCTCCGCGCGCAGAGCTAGTACAGCTGACGCACCATGTTTTCCATTTAGTAAGTTACTAATGGCGGGCTGACTGACCCCAAGAGCATTGGCGGTTGCCTGCTGCCCCCCAAAGTGCTCAATTAGTTTCTCGGCGGCCTGCTCGACCTGATTTAGCTTGTTCATGGCTGGAGAATATAATAGTAATTATGTAGCGGTCAATAACTATAATTATTATTAATTATATGAGTGAGCTTATAACATTTGCCCCCACCACCATACGGAATAAGCAAGTGACCGACCTGAAAGACAGGCTCATAGCGGCCCGAAAAACCGCAGGCAAAACACAAAAGCAGGTCGTAGAGGCGGTGGGTATTTCACAGCCCGCATATTCGAACCTGGAGCGAGGGAAAGCCTACGGCACTCGTTACATCACTCAAATTGCCCTCTATCTCGACGTTAACCCTGTATGGCTCGCCACTGGTCAAGGTGTAATGCGCGACCCCACGATTAAAGAGATCCGCCGCAAAAATTTGGAGCTGCAATTTGATAAATATGGAATGGAGGGGCTAAAGGAAAAGCTTCCCGATCTGGAAAGCTATATTCATGTCATTTTCACAGAAAACCGCTCAATCAACAGCAGAACTGCCAGGAAGATCGAAGCCGGACTGGAGCTACCCCTAGGATCATTGGACTATGACGCAACAGCGCAAGAGGCAGGCACCTTTGGCAGCAACGTTAGCCCAGGCCCCCGCATACAGGGCCGGGTGCCTCTGATTAGCTGGATTCAAGCGGGTGCGTTCTGCGAGCCTATAGATATATTCGAGCCAGGTGACGCAGAAAACTGGATGCCCTGCCCGGTTAAGCACTCTGATCGCACTTACGCCCTACAAGTAAAAGGCGATAGCATGACCAGCCCCTACCCCGGCCATAAGTCCTACCCAGAGGGAACCATTATCTACGTAGACCCCGAAGTACCCGCCACCAATGGCTGCCGAGTAATCGCAAAGCTAGACGGCGAAGCAACATTCAAAACCTATGCGGAAGATATGGGCCGAATCTTCCTTCGACCAATCAACCCCAGCTATCCTGCAATGGATATCACCGGCAAGAATGTTTCGATTTGCGGTGTGATCCTGGGCTCTTTCAGCCCCGGCTAACACAAAAAAGCCCGCTCATCGGCGGGCTTATATCAGGCATGAGGCATTTAAATAGGCTTGTATCCAGCAGTCTCAAACTCAAACACCCGCTCTCCAGCCTTATGGAATTTTATCCCTACTTTTAGCGGCCTTCCGGCCTTTAGCGCTTGGCGCAGAGTGTAATCATTCTCAATAAATATCACGTCAGAATCATAGGTAGGTGACTGAATGCCAGGCCAAAGCTCCGCCTCACTATCTCCGATCTTTATTCGGAAGTCGCATTTTGAAGCGCTGCAAAGCATCTGCCCTTTATCAATGCTGAAATAAGCATCTTGCCACTTACCAGTCTTGCGAATCACGAGGCTCAAGGTAGAACCTTTCGGCAAACTGTAAGGCCAATCAAACTGAGTGGTATTCACCGAATGTAGTCGCGCCACCTTAGTAACCTCCCCAGTCATTTCATCACTGAACTCGCCAAAATACCAAGCAGGCGGCTTAGGTGCTATCTGGGCCTTCGACTGAGAGTAACCGCCCTGAGAACGCTCCACCTCTACTCGCTCTGCATAATCAGCAAGAGGTCCACCCGCCTGATACGCGATATAACCCACAAACCCTACGGCCAGCAGCCCAATTATGCCAATCCCCTTTTTCGGCGCTGGTGCTCCGCAACCCGGACACATCTTTGCTTTGGTGCTAACGGACTCACCACACTCTTTGCATTTGACCATGGCCATAACTTGCTCCCTGTTGATTATTACTGGTACAGAGCGCCTTACCCACTCAAGCCCCTGACACCTAATAGGCCGCCCCCCGACCACACCACCAAGGCTGCAATCACTGTCATCCATGGATAAACGCGCCTCCAGAATATCAACACCCACTCCGAACTCAACTTGCACAAGAAGATATAACTATAGTTATTGACTTCAATAAATAATTAAACTTATTATTTGAATGTCAACCACGGACAGGGCAGCCAAAATGCACACCACGCAGTACCGACCACTGGCCCCACGCCAGGCCGAAGCGCTGACGCATCGGGCGCAGGGACTCTCCAACCGAGAGACCGCCCAGGCGATGCGGTGCTCAGTGACCAACGTCACCAACCTACTGGCGGAGTGCTTTTACAAGCTACACGCCCGTAACAGCACCGACGCGGTGGCCAAGGCGGTAAAGCACGGATTAATTCAATTCATCCTGATCCTCACCGTAATTGGCGGCATCTCTGCAGATCAGGAACAGCTGCGCACTCGATTCCAACGTCGTCTCAACTCTCAAACCCTTCGAATCCGCAACCGGGAGAACCTCGCATGAGCGCCACCGTGTTTGTACATCCAACCGCAATGACCCAGCGCAGTATCGACTGGCTCCAGCGCCGCACCGGGCAAATCGCCATCGCCGATCACCAAGGCCGCCGCGTTCGGTTAGTGCAGCCAAAACCTGCCCTTGTAAGACCCTCGCACGATGATTGGCCCCCGTTCGGAGGAGATGCCGCATGAACCAGATCAACCCCGCCCACAGCGTGGAAACCCTGCTCAAAGTCGCCAACGGCTATTCCGGTGCCAGCAAAGCTGCCGCATTGGTTTTGCTTTCCGCCTGGAATAGCAGTGATTTCGCGGTCCCGGTTGCAGAACTCGCCCTACTCGATGGCGATAACTATCAACACGCCATCAATGTGATGAACCTGCGTTACCACGGCAAAGAACCGCAAAGCGTGATTGCCAACGGCGATAAAAAATTCCACGCCCTCTACCGCGAATGGAATCACCTAGAAATTCAAAGGAAGGAAGCCGCATGAACCCAGCCCAGCCGCTCCCGCAAATGCCCTGCCCCTACTGCGGAAAACCCGCAGAGCCAGTATTTAACGGGCACTTGCAATTACGCGGCTGGAGCTGCCAACCCTGCCGATACTGGGAATCCGCCATCGGCAGAGAAAGGACGTTCAAAAAAATAATGGGCTCAGGCCATGAGTGAATTTAGCCGGATTTTAGAGCTGTACGAAGAGCTATTAACCACGGTTAAGCTGCAACAATTTCAAATAAATGAATTGCGCCGTGCAGTAACTCAACACGCGCAAACCATTTACGCCCAAGCCCCTCAACAAGAAACAAAAAAACAGGAGGCAGCGTGAAAAAGGAAAAAACCTTCACCATCGCCCAAGCCGCTCGCCTACTGGGCATGGGCCGGAACAACTTAATGAAACTCATGCGGAACAACGGCTTATTACACAGCCAAGAACCCATGCGCAACTCCCCCACAAAGTGGGCCACTACGCAGGGCCTGCTCGTAGCAGAAAATGCGGAATACAAACGCGGCGTGGTGGCAGTGCCGTACATCAACACCAAAGTGACATCCAACGGCATGGTCTGGATGCGCGACCTTATCGAAAATAAAACTGTACCCCAGGCCAGTTAAATAATTTACCCGCGCCCCAGGCGCATCAGTCAGCTGTAACCATTAGGGCTGCCGGTACGGAGCCCAATTTTAAAAACCTTGGAGCATCCCATGAGCACAAACGTAACCCAGGTACTTGCCGATTTGGACGGCGGAGTATTTATAGAAAAACTAGCCCACATCCTCAGCGAGGTTGCCGGCGCAGTTACCGATCACGAGAAAAAGGGTGAGGTCAGTATCAATCTGAAATTATCCAAAATCCAAAACAGTGATCAGGTTCAGATTGAGCACACCTTGAAATTCAAAAAGCCGACCATGCGCGGCTCTATCATCCAAGATGATGCCACTTCTACTCCGATGTACGTCGGCACCAAAGGCGCCCTCAGCTTCTATCCCGTAAAACAGCCACCGCTGTTCGATAAAGAGAGCAACGGCAACGTGGCCAAGCTTCAAACCAACGGCTAACAAAAAGCCATAACAACCAAACCCACCAACCAAACCCAAAAAGAAAACAAGGATTTATCGATGACCATGGACCAAAGTGCAGTAAAGGAAATCAAGGAGTCACAAACTACTGCCGAACTGGCTGCAGTGATTGACCGGGCCAAGCTTTCCACTCCAGCAATGGCCGCTCCGGTGGATTTCCAGATGATCAACCTGGAAAAATATCTGCAGGGCCGTACACGCTATCGCGGAGAGATGGAAACTGCCTCCCTTGAAGACTTTGAAAAATACTGTATGGATTTCGGCAATGAGAATTCCAAGTGTTTTGTCGATCCGGAGAGTATGACCGCAAAAACCATTTTCAACTTGGGAACCACTCAAGAACCCGGTCACGCCGACTTCACAGCAAAATTGCGCTTAATTAAAACCGCTGAATTTAAAGCCCTACTACAGCTTAATGGTGATCGGTGTACGCAAAAAAGCATGGCGGAATTCATGGAGGATTATGCAGAAAATATAATCTGTTATTCCGCCGATGGTGAAGCGATCCCAACCAGCAAAGCCATTGCCGCCGTGCGCCGCCTCACTATCGAATCCTCCCGCAAAGAGGACCACGCCGTCGATGACTTTAAATCTAGCCGCAGCGCCTTGGAAAATATCGAAGCCCGTAGCGAAGAGGTTCTACCGGCAGGTTTTAAATTTGAATGTACCCCCTACAACGGCCTGGAAGCCCGTAGCTTTGACCTGCGCTTATCCATCCTTACTGGCGGAGAGGCCCCACGCCTTACCGCCCGTATTAAGCGCCTAGAAGCAATACAGGAGGCCATGGGACGAGAACTACAGATGCACCTCAGCTCAATGCTGGTTCAGTCCCAAATGAAAACCTACATAGGCGGGTTCGCCGCGTAATTACAGGCTGACACACAACGATAGCCGGGCCGCAGGTACTGGGCCCAAATACAGGACCAATATCCCCATGAAAAAATATATCCCCATGAAAAGATTCGCACTATTTACCGGCGCTTATAACTTGCTAATGGGAGGCATCAAAGATTTCAAGCGCTCCTACGCAACCGAAGAAGGAGCCTACCAAGAGGTAGAGCGCATTGCCCAAACAGGCCCATTCACACACTGGGCGCAAATCTTCGACAAGAAAACCGACACCGCAAAAATTTATCGTATCAAAGATAAAAAAATCACCGAGGACAAACCCACAGATTGCCCTCATTCAAAAGCGACCGAAGCACCGCAAGTCGCCTAGCCGCAAATAAAACCAGCTTTCTCAGCCCGCCCAGTGCGGGCTAAGTAGGTAGAGAAACTGATAAATAAAGCAAGGGAGTACTTGAGATGGACACCACTGCTTCATGCAAGCGCTGCGGAAATGTAATTCAAGAAAAGCCATACCCTGCATGGTGTGACCAATGCCACTACCCAGGCATTAAAGATGAATATCAAGAAATGCGCGACCTTATCGAAGAAGGTTACTCGTACGCGGATGCAGCTGTGCGAAGCGGCTACAGAGGGGCCGAGGAATTCTGCGGTGATGCTTAATGCAACCAAACCGAAACTTATTCAGCCCGCCCAGTGCGGGCTAAGTGGGTAGAAAAACATAGTGAGAGCATCGAACCATGAACACCACCGAATTCAACAACCAATACCCACCCGGCACCCCCGTAATTTATGTTGATGATTTTGGCAAGGAAACACACACAAACACTCGATCAATTGCTTGGGATGTATACGGCACGGCAGTTGTAAAAATTGAAGGGAAAGCTGGCGGAGTAGCGCTTGAAAGAGTCAATCCTTGCCGTTGATATCGACTGAACGAGAGCCAGGGAAATATTTTGAAAGCACGTCAATACAAAAAACTCTGCAAGAAAGCGCGCACACTGTTAATCGCTTTGGGCGAGTCTGCCTTCAAATTTTACGAAGAGTACGACTACGTAATGGACTGCGGGCACCTTAAATCGGCGTACGTCTGGGGAGTCTATGAGGCCCCGGATTATTTCGGCGAGAGCGAGTGGTACAGCGCTTGGAATTTACTGGACCAACGGGTTGCCGACGAAACCGCCAACTGGGGACCTGAAGAGCAGAACCCCTACCGCACCAGCATTAAAGGAACCATTCGTGTTTTGAGCTATGCGCGAACATTAGCGGAGCTAAAAAATGCCCAAGCGTAAACCCCGCAAGCCAGTTAGCAAGCAAGCCCAACACGCCCGCCGGGTAAATTGGAGAGACATGTAATGACACCAGTACAAAAGGCAAAGCTTGAAAAAATTGATGATTACGGTCTTCTTGCTCTGCAACTTGACTGTGAGCATTTGGAGTTCTGTATCCGGCGCTTAGAGGGGGTTTTGATAGAAATCCATTTTAAGGGCTGTGAATCCGAGGCACAGAAAGTTAAAGACCAAGCGTTGAAACTTCTACGCGAAGGGTTGGAGTTGCGTGAAATCTATGAGGAGCACCAAGAGGAAATAGACAGGGAAATCTATCCGCATCGCTTCATTACGAAAAACAGCGACCCAATAAAGGAAGCAAAGCAATGACAAACTTTGTTTCAGGAGTAACTCACCATATATGCATTGATATCCAAGGCGCGTTAAAGAGATCCGATAAGTGGCTAGATGGGATTTTGCAGGATGCTGAAACCGGGAGAGAACTATCTCCAAAAGAGGTACGGCATCTTCTACGTAAACAGCAAGAAAAGGGGCTCAGCTTCTTTAGTGGCTGCAACAACATGGACTCTACTGGACGCTGCGCAGGACACCCACCAGAGGAAGAAAGCAGTGCCCAAGCGTAAAACCCGCAAGCCCATGAGCAAACAGGCCCAACGCACCCGCCGAGTAAACCGCTGGCTTAACGGCCTGATCCTCACCGCGCGCAGCAGCACCGGCCTGGATACCGAGGGCGATCCGGTTTTGACCATCACCCACCGCCGCCAACGCGGTGCAGTAGGCAATATCGCCCGCGCTGATTACCAGCATGAAATATTGAACTGGCAACACCACTGGATGGTGACGGTATTTGTTGAGTGCAAAACCCAAGAAGGCGATTTCTATAAAGACTCAACCGAGTTCGAAGCCTACGGCGTGCGACTTAATGACCTAGCCGAATTAGTACGCCCGGAATTAGACACCATCAAAAACAAAGCCAACCCGAATCATTACAAAGACCATGGTTGGCAGGCAGAGATTCTGCCGAATCGTAAACAGGAAAAAGGGAGGGCAGCATAATGAAAGAGACTTCAATTTTATTTAATGGAGATATGGTGCGGGCAATTCTGGATGGCCGTAAAGCCCAGACGCGCCGATTGATAAAACCGCAGCCATTTAATGGCGCAAGCGATGGGGAGGCTATCAAGCAAATCGGCGGCTTGCCCCCTGCTCGCAACCTGTCGAGCATCCTTACTAACGCCTGGCAAACTGGATTTGTAGATATTCCATGTCCTTATGGTGAGCCCGGCGACCGCCTATGGGGGCGTGAAACATTTCATATTCCAGGTGGCTATTTAGATCAATATCTTATCGATGAGATAAGCCAGGGAATTACCAAACGAGAAGAACAAGTTTGCTACAGGGCAGA
>NZ_JALBWM010000113.1 GCF_023895975.1 Microbulbifer okhotskensis | reverse complement strand
TATACGGCTGCTGCAGCAGCCTAAAGGGTGATGCACTTCAGAGTTGAATGCAGGAGAGATAAATGAAAGGGTGAAGTATAATACGGATAGAAAGCCACTATACAAGATTCTAGAGAAGGGTGGCATTCCACTTTATATTCATTTTGATAAAAAATTTGTTTATTTCATTGTGGACCACAGTTATTTTTCTGGTTATATGGGGTTGCTTTTTTCCGGTTATGCTGATTGCCTGTTGAGGAAAGATGACGCTGGATCGGTGGATCGGTGGAGCGTGGATCGATTATAAGACGCTTATATCGAGGGGATGAACGACACTCAGTATTGAGTCTTGCTATGGGATTTTCCAAGGCACTTTTTTTTGGTGCAGGGATGATTTTATGCAATATGAGGGGTGGTGGAGAATCTCCTTTCCTTTTGGATGATAAGCAAGATGTATCGGAGGAGCTTGATGATATTGTGCTGGTTTCAGCCAAAATAAAGTCTCACGAAATTTCTTTTGAGAATATTCTTGAAATTTTCATTCTATTCTTTACCCAGGTCTTTGATCGAAGTAAGGCAAATATATTAATAACGCAGGAGTTTATTAAAAATATACCTAAGCAAAGGGTGGGGAATGTCGGGAATACGGCCTCAGGGTTTCATTTTTCTTTAGGTTCTTTGGGTGAATTTTCACGGCATCAAATTTATTGGCTAAAAAAATATCATATAGCTTATTACACTATGGTATTGCTTGATGTGCTGAACGTGAAGAAGAGGCCTGGTTCGAAGATTGTGGAGGATTTCATATTTAGTTATTTGCCCAAAAGGGAGGATGGTTGTACTGCGACATATTCTATTACAAGGGATGCATTGGTGTTTGCTATCAGTAAGGGTAGTGATGGTTACTGTGTTGATGTGACAGTCAATAAGGCTATGTTTGATCTTGATAGGGTCGTTTTCTTTCTAAGGCAATTTTCAGTTGAATGTGATGTCCTGGATATATGATCGGGTAGTGCTGCGAACCTTTAAGTCAGGGTAAGACCAAAGCGCTTAAATTCGCGATTGCTAAATTCATAGTATCCGCTTATTTTGTTGCAGATGTACTGATAGTTTGGGTTGTTTAACTTTTCGACTCTGTTTGGTGTGTAGTTGGTTCTATTGCCTAGATGGATCTTGTCTTGATGATAGACAATGGCTTTTTTCATGAAAATAGGTTTCACCTTGAAATTATTAATTATTCTGTAAGCTAAATCGATGTCATCATATCCCCATGTGCCATCATAGTGCTCATCAAAAAAACCTGCTTTAATGATATCTTCTTTGTTAAATACCATATTGCAGCCATAAAAATGCCCCCAAGGTTGTTCTGTGTTCGGCAAGCGTTCTATTTTTCCGATCCGCCGGTCTTTTAGAAGCCCGTAGTTTGATGGGCTTTTGAACCGTGGGCAGGTGTTAAGGTATCCATTAGTCTTGTCTATTTTTTTTGTATCAATATCATTTTTGAGGATAAATTCTCTGATGCCTGCCATGCAGATGTTACGTCCATTTTTATGGATTTCTGCACTGATCTCCGTGAGATATTGGGGTGAAGGAATGCAGTCGCTATCCGTAAAGATACACCAATTATTTTTTGATATTCTTACCCCTAAGTTGCGTGCCGAATTGAGCGCGAACGGGTTGGTTAATACTGGCCTGTAAACTAAAGTTAAGGCCAACCTATTTTTGTATTGATGGTAACATGAAATAATATTTGGATCACTTGAGTTGTTGTCGATTAAAATCAACTCAAAATCATTGGTGGGGAATGATTGTGCAGAATAGCCTTGTAGTACATTTTCCAAGAGATCAGCATTGTTATAGCAGGGGATAATTATGCTGAATCTAGTTTTCATATGTCACATGCACTTGGTATTGTAGTTTAGGTTAAACCTTTTGATGGTGTTCAAAAGGCTATCTTAAGATATTAAGTGATATGTAATATTTTAGCATCCGGCTGAATCCAGCTAAAAGCGGTTTAAAGTGTTAATTTTAAGGTTTTTGATAATGTTGGCGCTAAGTTAGTCGACAGGTTAAAATCGAAATACATCGGGTTGTTGATTGATGGACGCCATTGCCTATCTTAAAGTTAGGTCTAGCAGTGAATTTGTAAAGATAGAAGATAGGCGGGAGGAGATTGACGTCAAATTATGTAGAGCGGGTCAGGAGCGGTTCCATCCACCTTGAAACAAGACCTGCGGGACTGATCGGAAGTGAATGATAAAATAATATGCGGCTGCAATTTTCTTTAGTCTGAGATTATACCTAATGAGTAGCTGAATGGTGGCCTTGCGTGACCATAGCAGCTATTGCTGTGTCCGTGTGCATGTGGAAGAGTTGCAAATTCCCATACTTTTGGGCTGCTAGATTGATATGTAATCAGATTTTTTTGGCGTTTTGGAAAAATTGGCGCCATTAGGATAGATGTCTATGCAGACTGCTGCCGGCGGTAGGGGCTCGTTCATCTAGTTATGCCCGGTATTTAAAGCGACCGCGCCTTGAAGTGGCTTGTATATTTATCCTTAGCATTGGTTTGGCGAGCGGCGCTTAACATCTGAAGACTTCAACGTTCACAGAGATATTATGGAGTTATTCAGAGGCTTCTTGGTTTCCATCGTCAGGATTTATATATAGAAAAATGACGAAGCGTATTCCTGAATCACTCCATTTAGAGGGGGTTTTGTTGATCAATTTTATAGCGTGACAGACCGTAAAAAGCCTTGGCTGGAGGCCTGTATACCAGATTTCCTACTGAGAAGTGCTGATGTTTTTATAGCCCAGATTGGCACCATGAGTTATATCCAGTGGGTCGGGTTGATGTTAGGGGTGGCATCAATGTGGAGAGTCGAAATCACTAAACTCTTCCCAATTGCCACCCCTGCAGATTAAGCAGAGAACTATATATACAATGATCTGTTTAATCTGCAGGGGATTTATCATGGTTCGTAAAAAATCAGTTCCTGAAAAACATTAGTGCAGCCAAATTCTTTAAAGAGTTTGGAGGTGAAGAGCAGTGCTTTAAGGCACTTTTCCAGTGGTGTTGGCAAAACGGTTTTTCTTGGCCGTAACCACGCTGAGTTATAGCCGGGTTAAAGTTGGAGGTAATGGTTTGAGTGTGGGTGTAGCAGTTTACCTCGGTAGAGAATTTCCCGCGGGATTTTGTTGCGTCTGACCTATTATTTGCGCCATTTAATATTCCCGTATCAAGGGGATAGCCTATTGTTGTGGTCGCCTGTATTATAGTTTTGCGAGCAACACTGGCCAGTGTGATATTTTACTCTATGGATCTGGCCCTATTAAGGATAACAATAATGAAACGTATCCCTGAACCATTCCGTATTAAAATGGTTGAACCGATCAAAATGACAACCTTCCAAGATCGGCAAGCCGCACTCGATGAAGCGGGTTTAAACCCTTTTTTGTTGCGTAGCGATGATGTTTACATCGATCTGCTAACAGATTCCGGCACGGGTGCTATGAGTGATAACCAGTGGGCTGGCTTGATGCTGGGGGATGAGTCCTATGCGGGTAGTCGCAACTATTACAATCTGTGTAATGCGGTCGAACATTTTTTTGGCTATAAATTAACCGTTCCTGCGCATCAGGGGCGTGGTGCTGAACAGATTCTGTTCCCCGCCTTAATCGAGCGTATGCGCCAGGTGCGTGACGGTACTACGCCAGTGTTTATCTCCAACTATCACTTTGATACTACTGCGGGTCATATTGAGATGAATGGTGGTAAGGCCATCAATGTAGTGGATGAGCGAGCATTTGATACCAACACGCCTTATAACTGGAAGGGTAACTTTGACCTGCAAAAGTTGGCGGCGACTATTGAACAATATGGTTCGCATAATATTTGCGCAATTATCACAACGATAACCTGCAATAGTTCTGGCGGTCAGCCAGTTTCCATGGCGAATATGCGTGCGGTGTATGAAATCGCCAGCAAGCACGATATACCGGTGGTGATTGATTCAGCGCGTTACTGCGAGAATGCCTACTTTATCAAGCAACGTGAAAAGGGGTATCAGGATAAGTCGATCCTTGAAATTATCCGTGAGATGTATCAGTACGGTGATATGTTGACCATGTCTGCGAAAAAAGATCCCATGGTGAATATTGGTGGTCTTTGTTGTATTCGCGATCATGAAGAGCTGTTCCAGGCAGTGCGTACCCGCTGTGTACCCATGGAGGGTTTTGTGACATATGGCGGCATGGCAGGACGTGATATGGAGGCCCTGGCCCGTGGCCTTTATGAGGCCGCCGATGAAAACTTCTTGCACTATCGAATCGGTCAGGTCACATACTTGGGTGATCGTCTGCGTGAAGCTGGGGTGCCGATCCAGTATCCAACTGGCGGGCATGCTGTATTTGTTGATGCCGCCAAGGTCTTACCTCATATCCCGCCGGAGCAATTTCCCGCACAGGTTCTAGCGAATGCACTTTATTTGGAAGCAGGTATTCGAGCGGTGGAAATTGGCTCTTTATTGTTGGGGCGTGATCCTGAAACCGGCGAGCAAAAGAGGGCCGATCTGGAATTGATGCGCCTGACTATTCCGCGCAGAGTGTATACCAATGATCATATGGATTATATTGCCGATGCGATTATTGAATTGCAAAACCGGGCGCATGAGCTAAAAGGTTTAACCTTTGACTATGAACCTCCCGTATTGCGACACTTTACGGCGAGATTCAACGCGCTTTAATGACATTTGAAGTCTCGTAAAGGCTCCTGAAGGAGCCTTTTTTTGATGCAGAAGGTACTTCATTTAATAGGGTTGTCTCTACTGTTTAGTCTTCACCATTGAGGCTGGATATAAATTTAGCCAGCCAGTCTGCAACCAATTTAATTCTGGGCACAGTTTGCCTGCCGGCCGGAATCAGGGCGTAAAGGGTATTGCTATCTACCCTATAGCCAGGTAGTACCTCTATTAGTTTACCTTCATTCTTGGCTTTATCGAGGGCGGCTTTCGGAATCAAGCCGATACCAATTCCGGCGCACATTGCGGTATAGATGGAAATTACATCGTGGCATAAAAGCTGGCCGCCAATGGGCACTCTGATGGTGACACCTTCTTTATCGATAACTGGCCAGTATTCTTGCGGTTGGGTGCTATAGAAGCGTACGCACTGGTGTTTCGATAAGTCCAATGGAGACTCTGGAATCCCCTCCCGTGCCAGGTATTCTGCTGTAGCGGCTAATCGTGGGGAAATACTTCCCAGACGCTTTCCTATATGAGTGCTGTCGCTGGGGGCGCCGATATGAGTGGCTATGTCCCACCCCTCAGCCAATAAATTAACGGATTCGTCACTGAGGCTTATCTGAACCGTTAGAGCGGGATGGGTGCTGAGAAAAGAGCTAAGGGCGTTCATGATGCCATAGGCCAGCATCGAAGTCGGAACAACTAGCCGAACGATACCAGATATGACCTTACTGTTTGGGCGCAACTCTTCTTGCGCTAACTCCAGCTCCATAAGAATACGGCGGCAGCGGGCGTAGAATGTGCGCCCTTCATCGGTGACGTGCAGACTTCTCGTCGTTCGCTCAAGTAATCGCACTCCAAGAGTGTTCTCGAGGCGGGCCAGCCGCCGGCTCATCAGGGTGGGAGAGAGGTTCAGTACCCGGCCGGCTGCAGCGAGGGTTCCACAGTCAACTACCTGGGTAAAGACCTGCAAGTCTTCTATATGATCAATATCCATGCGGCGATTATATACAAAAATGAAACAGATATTTGACAATTATGTCTATTTCAGTATGTTCTGGAATGGCCTAAATTCCTCCTTGCCGACACTAAATGTCTCTCTCAGGAAGGGCTGGATATGAACAAGATTATTACTACACGTTTGATTGATGCTGATATTGACACTGTCTGGAAGCAAATTGCCGACGTTACTCTGATCGAAAACTGGCACCCAGGGGTGGAGACCACGGATCAGTTAAGCAATCGCCCCAATGGTGTTGGTGCGACACGGCGCTGTAATTTTTACGATGGCAGTGAAGCAGTCGAAGAGGTTGTGGAGTTCGATGAGAGCTATCGTATGAAGATCAACATTCGAGAGTTTAAAGCACCGATGAAACAGTTCGAATCCACTTGGCAGCTTAAGAAAACACCCAGTGGATCTACCCAAGTGATCGTAACAACAGTTTATGAAATGAAGCTCAGTATTTTGGGGCACCTGTTGAATATCCTGGTTATTCGGGGGCGAATGCCGAAACTGCTTGATAAAGTCTTGGCTGGATTGGAGCACCATATCACTAAGGGAGAAGTAGTCAGACGGGATTTTGTTGTTGCGGCTTAGCTTTTTGGGGCTGAATTCAGAAAGCAATAATTATTTATTTGGTGGAGCGGCTGTTTGGTTCTTTAGGGGGGGGCAAGTTAAGAATATATTGGTGGGGTCAGTGTGTAAAAAAACCTCCTTGCATCTTCGCTGGTTATTGTTGAACAGCGCTATCTGGCGGCACTCTTTTCTGTTGGTGGTTTGGTGTACTGTAATATGCCGCTCTGGAAAGCATAGATTTTTAATTCCTTTTTTTCAGTTTTTCTGAAAAATACTTTGGTGACTATTAGTCTTCTTCAGTATTTTTGTTTGTGGTTCATGTGGCAGGTACGAACAAATAAAATCGGTGTGTTTTTCTCGATAGATTCATGGGTGGAGTCTCACACTTTATCGGTTGATCTGCAGAAGGCCATAGCAGAAAGGGAAGTCAGTTTCTTGCCTGGGCAGGGGAGTTGTGTAGGACACAATAATCTTGTGACGTGGGTCTTTTGACTGGTCGTACTAGGCTATTGCACTATTTATCCAACCTTGAATTAAGCGTTATCAGGAATAAAGGGACGCATTCAAGCGGTTCACCGGCTATTTGTTTTAAAAATGGTGATCTCTGGTATCACCTTGTCTATGACCGGGAAGTCATTAATCAAGGTTGTGATTTCGGCACCTTTACTACTTAATTAATCGACCGATTAATTAAGTGGGATATCACGGTGAACGAAACCACCCCCTACCGCGGCCGCGGGCACCCTAAGGACCCGGAACGTGAACTGCAGGTGCGGGAGGCGCTGATGCAATCGGCCTTCTCACTACTTCGGAATAAGGCCTTTCGCGATATCTCTATCCGTGAAATCGCCCAGGGTGCGGGGGTGAACTCTGCCATGATCAGCTATCACTTTGGCGGTAAGGAGGGGCTGATTATTGAGGTGATGCGCCATCAGTTTATGCAGCATGGCCCCGCATTTCTCAATGTGGGTTTGGATGACAAAGAACCTTCATTAGAGATGCTGAAAGAGGCTATGGCGCGGATGATTCGCCTTTACATCAGTGAGCCTTGGATCCCTCGCCTGATTGTGGGCGAGGTGGCCTCCAAGCCGGGCCGTATGCGCGACCTATTTGCCGATCGATTGGCATCGCAGTTGGGCCCAAAACTTTGCGAACTTTTAGGCGTACTCCAATCTGCCGGCCAGTTGCGCCCGGACCTGGATATCAAGCTAATGCCCATATCTTTTATCAGCTTGATTGCTTTCCCCTTTATTGCTGGAGATCCTTTGAAAGAGGGGTTTGCCTTCGCGCTGGGTAAGGATAACGGTGAAGAGTGGATAGCCCACACAGTACAGCTACTGCTCAACGGAGTGGTAAATATTTCTATAGACGAGCATCCGGAGACTGGCGGTGATGATTAAAGCTCCATTAAAAAAACTATTGAATCGCCGGCTCGCGCTACCGGCATTGATAGCGATAGGCATTTTCTTCGCCATGGTATTGGTAGTCAGCAAGCGCCCCCCAAAACACGATGCTGTAGAAGCACTGATGACACCGGTTCATGCGCTGGAAGTGCAGGAGAAGCAATTACGAGCGAGGGCGGTTGCTTATGGCGAGGTTAAACCCAGCACATTCCTTGAAGCTAATGCGGAAGTGAGCGGCCGGATAGTTTATACCGCACCGGAACTGGAGCGTGGCAATATTATTCCAGCAGGCTCTCTGGTTCTGAAGATTGATGACACCAGCTATCAGTTGGCCCTGGCCCAAGCAGGAAGTGATCTGGCGGCCAACCGCGCCAACTTGCAGGAACTGGAGGTGGAGGAAACCAATAGCCAGCGTTCCCTGGAAATCGCCGAGCGCAGCCTCAAACTTGGTGAGAAAGAGCTCGCACGTAAACAGAAGTTGGTATCCAAGGGTACAGTTTCCCGTTCTACCGTGGATGTGGAAGAGCAAAATATGCTGCGTCTACGCCAGGAGGTGCAGAACCAAGCAAGCCAGCTTTCACTATTCCCAACCCGCCGAAAAGTGATCGAGGCACAAATTGCCCGCTCAGAGGCCCAGGTGCGGGACAGTAAATATAATCTGGAGCGCACTCAGGTAATACTGCCTTTCGATGCCCGTATTGGCCAGGTTCACGTCGAGGAAAACCAATATGTTGCCGGCAACGCACGCCTGTTCGATGCCAGCGGCCTAGCTCAGGTGGAAATTGCTGCAGAACTCCCGATGGTTCATGTAGCTCCACTTTTGCGCAATCTCAGACCAGGTAATGATAGCCGGCCAACGTCGGCTGATCTGCCCAGGATTTTGCTGGGTTTGGATGCACGCATCACCTTGGTTGGCGGACCTGGCGATTCGGAATGGCAGGGCAGAGTGGTTCGCCTGGGGGGAACCCTGGATAGCACCAGCCGTACGCTTTCCGTGGTAGTTGCCGTCGATGACCCTTATGGAAAAGCCCTTGTCGGAGAAAAACCGCCACTGTTTCGCGGTATGTACGCCCGCGTAGAGTTGCTCGCTCCTGTCGCGCCAGTATTGGCGATCCCACGCCGCGCCCTGCACGAGGGCAGGGTCTATCTGGTGGAGGACGGACAGCTACGCGTGCGTGAAGTAGAGGTGGATTATCACCAGGGAGATACCACTGTGATTAGTGCAGGCCTGAATCCCGGTGAGCAGGTGATTGTGACCGATGTGATCCCGGCGATTAACGGCATGGCTGTGTCTGTGATCAGTGGTCAGCAAGAAGTGGTGGTGAACTCCAGAGGTATTCAGCAGTGATTCGTTTTTTTGCCGGCCACCCCACGGCGGCCAACCTGTTGATGGTCGCGCTAATGCTGAGCGGGTTGTTCGTTCTGCCCAGTATGAAGCGCGAGACCATGCCGGAAATCGATAAATTCGAAGTGCAGGTTTCTGTGGCCTATCCCGGTGCCGCGGCTGCCGAGGTGGAAGACAGTATTTGCCTGCCCCTGGAAGAGGCTACCGATGGCATCAGCTTTATTGATGAGCGCCTGTGTGAGGCCAAGGATAACCTCGGCTTGATGACTTTGAAAATGCAGGAAGCTGGTGATATGAACCAGTTTGTTGCTGATGTGGAGTCCGCCGTGGATAGCATCGACTCCCTGCCCGCAGAGAGTGAGCGCCCGGTGATCGAAGAGTTGGGTCGTACTCAAGGTGTTGTCAGCATCGCGATAAGTGCCGATTTGCCGCTGCCGCAACTGAACCAACTGGCGGAGCACTACCGCCGAGAACTGCTGCGTGATCCAGCGGTACCCATCGTGCGTATCTCAGGCTTTTCTGATCACCAGCTGCAGATTGAAATCTCTGATTACAATTTGCGCCAGTACGGGCTTAGCGTCACGCAGCTGGCCAATATTATCGACCAGCAGGCAATTGATATGCCCGCTGGAAAAGTGTCTACACCGGATCGCGAATACCAAGTGCGCTTTACCGAAGAGCGCCGAACCGTAGCCGAGCTGGAAAATCTCGTCGTTATTAAAGGTGAGGATGGCGCCGAAGTACGCCTCGGTGATATTGCGAAAATTTACGATGCTTTTGAGCTGGCCGAAGAAAAAATTACTTTTGACGGGCATCGAGCAGCCCTGCTCAACGTGGAAAAGAACAGCGTGGATGATAGCCTGCGAGTTTTGGAGGCTGTGCGCGCTTTTGTCGATCGGGAAAATGAAAAGTTGCCTGAGGGCATGAAGTTGACTCTCACCCAGGACGGCGCCTCCATTGTCGCTGATCGCCTGCGAATGATTATCGCCAACGCTTGGCAGGGGCTAATCCTGGTAGCCTTGGCACTGTATCTTTTTTTTAGTGGACGCTATGTATTTTGGGTGGTGATGGGCCTGCCGGTTTCGTTTCTAGGCTCCTTTGCTCTGATCACTGCCATGGGTGTTTCTATTAATATGATCAGCCTGGTGGGATTGCTGATCGCGATCGGTATTCTGATGGACGATGCCATTGTGCTCTCGGAAAGTATTGCCAGTGAGCATCGAGATGGTCGCTCTCCATTGGAGGCGGTCATCAATGGCACTAAGCGTGTCGCTCGCGGTGTACTCTCTTCCTTCGCCTCCACTGTGATGGTGTTTGGCGGGCTGATTTTTCTCAAAGGGGATATGGGGCAGGTGCTTAAGGTACTGCCGATTGTCCTTATATCCGTACTGCTCATCAGTCTGGTGGAAGCTTTCTTGATCCTGCCGGCCCACTTGCGCCATGCCCTTGAGCACAAAAGCCGCACGCCTGCGTGGAAGCAAGCCTTTGCCAAGCGCTTTGAAGGCTGGCGTGAGAATATGGGTCGTGCTGCCGACTGGGCGGTAAAATATCGTTATGCTTTTGTGGGTGGTGTGCTCGGCCTGTTTTTTTTAACCGTAAGCCTGATGCCTGCGGGTATTGTAAAATTCCAGGGCTTCCCTACCTTAGAAGGCGACCTGCTGCAGGCCCGTATTCTTATGCCCCAGGGTACCTCACTGGTGGATATGGAGGTGCTGGTTGAAAAACAACTGAATGCCCTCGACCGAGTTGCTACAGAGTTTTCCGAAAATGAAAGCGCGCCTCTGGTACATCACACCAGTGTGACTTATGGCGTAAATGGTGATGCCTTTGAAACGGGCCCCCATGTGGCCACTATCAATGTCGACCTGCTCGCCGCAGAAGGGCGTAATACCAGCATGGATGAACTGCGCCATGCTTGGCGCGAGGCCGCTGGTGAAACACCTGGAGCCATCGCCATTCTTTACAAAGAACCCGCCTTTGGCCCTGCCGGCCGCGCTATACATTTGCGCCTCACCGGTTTGAAGCTGGATCAGCTAAAAGCGGCCTCTATTCGTCTGCAAAACTGGCTGCGTGGATACGATGGCGTCGTGAATGTGGTGGATGACCTGCGTCCCGGAAAACCGCAATTAACCGTAAAGATGCGAGAAGGTGCCTACGCCTCTGGGCTCGACGCCAGCAATGTCGCCAATCAGCTGCGCGCCGCCTATCAGGGGATGGAGATTGATGAGATCCAATATCTGGGGGAAACCTATGAGATTCAGGTGCGTATGGATGCGGATTCCCGTGGCGCCCTCAGCCGCTTCGACGAATTGGTTATTATCCACCCGGCCACTCAGCAGCGTGTACCCCTGATCGCTATTGCCGCTATTGAATTGAATCGCGATTATGCGCGGATTCAGCGTATCGATGGTGAGCGTGTAGTCAGTGTGTACGCTGATGTTTATACCGAAAAAGCCAATGCCGGTCAGGTACTAGGGGATACCCAGCAGAAATTCCTGGCCGAGCTCATCCAAGAATTTCCCGGCTTGCGCGTGGATATGCAGGGGGAGATGAAAAACAGTAAAGTCACTGGTAAATCTATCGGCCGCGCTCTTTTAATCGGTGCTATCGGTATTTACTTGCTCCTGTCCTTGCAATTCCGCAGCTATGTCGAGCCTTTGATTGTACTAGTAGCCATCCCTCTGGCATTGATCGGTGTAATCTGGGGCCACTTGATAATGGGGCAGAATATGTCCATGCCCAGCATGATGGGCTTCGTCTCCCTCGCTGGGATCGTGGTGAATGATTCCATTTTATTAGTGGAGTTTGTTAAACGGCGTGTGCGTGAAGGCATGGACGTTCACAGCGCCGCAAGCCAAGCCAGCCGCGACCGCTTCCGCGCAATTTTCCTGACTTCTCTCACAACCGTTGCGGGTCTATTGCCACTGCTGTTTGAAACCAGCTTACAGGCACAAGTGCTGGTTCCATTGGTAACCAGTATTGTGTTTGGCATCAGTAGTTCAACGGTTCTGATTCTCTTGGTGCTGCCCGCACTCTACGGGATATTAGAGGACTTTGGATTTACCGAGTCTCAGGCGGGAAGTGATGATAAGGGAGAATTGATGTCGGAGGCTTTGGTTGTTGCAACAGGTAAGTGATCTTCTAACCGTGAAGAAAAACTGGCTATGCAGGATATTTCCTAGCTTAATAGCACCAAATTAGGTGGTATTAAGCTAGCGAAAAATGTTTTGGGCTAACCTACCTAAAGCCTGCAATCAACTGTTTTACCAATCTTGGTGAAGTAAAAGGATGGATCTTCCAATAATTTATGAACCCTCAAAATCCCTGCTGTAGCCTCAGAGACGACATTCATCCTTTTCCATATTGCTCCTAGAGTTCCGATTAACGTGGTGGCTGATTTTTCTGAGATTGCTTCTGCATCCTTAGTAAAAGCCACTAATTTTCCACTACCGCTGGTCTTGAGCAAAGCACCAAAAGTTTCCTCGGCACCCAAAGTCCCAGCTTTGATACCTGCCTTAACAGGCCTGTTCCATACCGATATTCGCCAAAGAGGGATCTAAGCGATGATCGGTTACCGTATAGTTACTTAGGGAAACCTGTTGGAGCTTGTGGCTGCTCAGAGTATCTTGGGGCTGGTTGCCAGGGCTGTCCCATATAAATCAGCTTAAATCGTGGCTGTAATTATCTTGTCTA
>NZ_JALBWM010000112.1 GCF_023895975.1 Microbulbifer okhotskensis | reverse complement strand
TATCTGGCCGTGGTTCCTACCTATTTCGCCCCCTAAAACTGTCCGAAGTATTGTCAAATAGACAATTAATAAACTCCGAAACTATTTAAACTGCCTATCATCTGATTATGTGGCGTAGTGCTTTCAAATAAGATTGATTAGGCAGATACATTTTTTTATAGATTCTTTATGGATTCCGGGGAGCCCAAGGTTTGAGACATCATTAATGGTATCAGTAGCCGAATCTCTGTAAAACAGGTTCATGATGAGGTTTCACGATCTCCTCGATAATACAAAATGCTATTTGGATAAAAGATGATACTTTTTGCCAAGCCAAATTCCCTCTAATCCAACTCCACCAACCTCTGCATCAAAGGAAAATACAGCGCACATCGAATATTCCGCTCCCCTCTCGCATAAAAGAGCTTCCGGTAATTCTCCAGCTGATTCCGATATTGCTCCAGCTGAGCCACAATAAACTCTTCCTGGCTTTCCTCTCCGCTGGGCTCAGCGGTTTTGTAGTCGACAATCCAGCGGGTGCCTTCGTTATCGATAAAGGTACGGTCCACAATAGAGCGTCGCAACTGTCGGCCGCCGCTGTGGAGTTCCAGTTCGCAGGCGGATTCCCTTAATGAGCCATCCAATAGCCAGCGGCCGGTGGGGCAGTTGAGGCTGTTGCGTACGGCGATTTCTACTTTCTCGGCGGCGCGGTCCAGGCTGGTGGCGGATAGCCCCAATTGTTTTAGGCGCAGTTGCCATAGGGGGCGTTGGGCTTCCAGTTTGGTGGGTGTCCAGTTGTTGATATTGGTCTCGGCAATGGTGGCGAGGGTTTCGTGGGCTACGGTGCCGGCGTGTTTGAGCCAGCGCAGGGCTACCTGGCCCAGTTCGGGAATATTGTCTTCTTCCTCTGTTTTGGGCTGGTAGTCTGGCATGCGGTATTGGGCCAGCCATTCCTGCCGGGGCATGGCCTGGGCTTGCCATTGGTTGGGTAGGCACAGCAGGTAGTCGTGATCTCTGCTGGCATCTTCCTGGTTGAGCAGGGGTTCTTCTGCTTCCAGCCAGTGGCACCAGTCGCTTTCCTGGTGATGCAAAACACTGGGCCAGATGCCGGCGAGTAGGGCGGCGCTGCCGGGGGCTTTTAGGTGGCCCTTTTTTTCATCTCGGTTGATGCAGGCTAAAAGATGCAGCGAGCGGATAGCGCGGGTGCAACCTACATACAACAGGCGCGTGCCTTCCAGGCGTTCGCGTTCGCTGTTGTCGTGCTTCAGGTATTCAAAAACCGGGTCGCGGCCGCCGCGTGCATTTTTGGGGGCGAGCAGGAAACGGCTTTCGCCTTCGCGGTTGAGCCATTCGCTCCAGCGCAGCAGTTGATCACTGCCGGGTTTACCACCTTGGTCCAGGCCTGGGATCAGTACGTGTTCGAACTCCAGCCCTTTGGATTTGTGAATGGTCATTACCTGCACTTTGGCATCCTGGGCGGGGCGGGCGTAGAGCTGTTCCAGGGCGAGGGTGAACTGTTGCCAGTCGGTAATGGCGCCGCCGGTATCGAAGGCTTCTAATAATTGCAGAAAATCCTGCACATTATTCAGGTCGGACTTTTGCGCTACGGTGGCGGGGCCGCCCAGTTCCAGCCAGAGGCCTTCAATCCAGGTGCGCAGGGGTTTGCGGCCGCGCTGCTGCCAGGCGTGCAGCAGTTTGGGGGCCACTTGGGCCAGGCGTGTGCGCCCTTCATCGCTGAGTAGGGCGATATCGTCCACTTCCTGCAAGGCCATTAATAATGGGCGTGCGCTGGTATCGGTTACGGTGATATCCCCATTGCCCCAGTTGGCCAGGGTGTAAAGGTCTGGCAGTTGCAGTCCGCACCAGGGGGCGCGGAGTACGGCCAGCCAGCTGATTCGATCGCTGGGGTCGAGTAGGGCGCGGGTGAGGCTGAGTAAATCCAACACCACCATTTTACTGGCGAGCGGCGCCAGCTCTGGGGCCTGGAAGGAGATATTGGCGGCGCTTAGGGCCGGCAGAATTTTTTGCAGGTGTTTTTTCTTGCGCACCAGAATGGCGATGCGGCTTTCCGGATCTTGCGCTTGTAATTGCTGCACCAGTTCAACCGCTTGAGTGGCTTCGCGGTTGCGGTCTTCGTCATCGATGCAGCCGTAAAAATTCACCGAGGGCTCGGCCCATTTGCTGCCTTTAAACGCTTCGGATTGCAGATAGCGCACGGCCCCGCGCCCGATATTGTCCGCTTGCGGAAATGCCCTTTGGAAAGTCTCGTTGACCCAGTTCACCACCGCACTTTCGGAGCGGAAATTTACCTGGAGGTCGAGGGCTTCCAGGGGCACTTCACCGATACCGCGTTCGCGCGCATCCAGGAAAATACCCACGTTGGCATTGCGGAAGCCGTAACAGGATTGCATGCCGTCGCCGACAATAAATAGGGTGCGGCCGTCTCCCTGCTGCCAGCCGGCAGTGAGTTTTTCCAACAGTTGTAGCTGGGTGTGGGAGGTGTCCTGGAATTCGTCCACCAGAATATGCTGGGTTTGCAGGTCCAGTTTTAGGGCCAGGTCTGTGGGGTTATCGCTATCGCCCAGGGCGATCAGAGCGGCTTGGGCCACTTCGGTATAGTCGGTGGCGCCCAGCTGCTGGAAGACCAGCTTTAATTCGGCGACTAACTTGGGCAGTACCTGGGCGAGTCCTTGCAGCAGTTGCCACTGGCTCTGTTGCAGTCCGCTGGGGAGCTTGCCCACTTCCCGCAGAGCGGAGAGCAGCGGTTCATTGCCGGCCAGTTCTGCCAGCAGGTCTTTCATGCGCTGCTTGTATTCTTCGGCGATGGGGCGCTCGGGATCTTTTTTATCCGGCAGGCCAAAGCCGAGTTTTTTATTGATGCCGCCGCCTTTGCGCAGATCACCGGTGGTAGTGAGGAGCAGGCTGCCGAGGGCGAGCCAGGCGGGCAGGCCGCTGCTGTCTGTGCTGGGGAAATCGTCCAGTTCGGCGAAGAGGCACAGGCCGTGGCTGGGGTTCCCCTTTTGTAAATTGCCGCCGGCATAACTGGCTAGCTCCAGCAGTTCCCCGGCGACACTGCGGAGGGCTGTGGTGAGGTCTTGCAGTTTTTCTGCCACCAGTTCGTCGATGACAAAATGGAAATAATCCTGGGCGCCGTCGAAGTTGACGCTCAAAAGTGGGCCGAGCCATTGCTCGCGCTTATCCAGCAAAATACGCAGTAGCTTATTGAGCTGGCCCAGGTCGTTGTCCAGGTGGAGCAGTAGTTGCTGTAGGTCTGCGTCTGGGGTTTCGCCATCGAGGTGGTTGAGCAGGTTCACCACCGCCAGCTCAAAGGCGATTTGGGTGCGCTCCAGGGGTTCACCCGGTGCGCCCAGGCCGCTTTCGATCGGCAGTTGGCTGGCGAGGCTGCGGCAGAGGCCGTCGATGGTTTGAATGCGCAGGCGCTGGGGTGTTTGCAGCAGTTCCCATTCCAGTTCGCGATCCCGCTCCAGCAGGGCGCGGGCTAAATCCCAGGTGATGGCATCGTGAGGGTTGTCTGGCCGGGCTTGGTCGCGGGCACTGTGCAGGGCGTCGATCAGGCGCTCGCGCATTTCACCGGCGGCTTTGCGGGTGAAGGTAATGGCCAGCACTTCTTCCGGTTGCTGGCAGGCGGCGAGCAACTTTAATACGCGCTGGGTGAGCAAGCCGGTTTTACCGGAGCCCGCCGGGGCAGAAACGGCAAAGCTGCGACTGATATCCAGGGCTTGGCTGCGGGCGTCAGCATCGATGGGGCGGCGCAGGGTGGGAGTGGTCACAACTTCGTTCATTCGGTTATTTGCTCCCTTTCCGGCCAGCGGTTTAGGGGCCAGAGTTCACTGTTGTTATCGGTGGGGCGATCAAAGGCGAGGGTGGCGATACCACTGCGATATTCGGTGGCGAGGGATTCCAGGCTGTAGCGCCAGTGCTCCACCAGATTGCTCCAGGTGCCGTAGGGGGATTCCTTTTCCGTATCGCCCACGGCTTTAATGCCGGTAATGGGGTGCTCCAAATCTCCGCAGCCATTCCATTTGCAGTCGCCATTGCGCACCTGGCCGAAGGTGATGGCGTGGGCGTCCGGTTGGAAGAGGGCGTAGAGCGGCAGCTGGGGTTCGCGGATGCGCAGGCTTAGCCAGTCGCGAATACTGGGGACGCCGGTTTTGTAATCGATCACCAGTTGTTCGCCGCTGGCGAGTTGGTCCAGCCGGTCCAGGCGCAGGTTAAAGTGCAGCCCGCCGATTTCCACGGCTTGTTCCCATTCGACTTTCTCTACGGAGAAATTGGGCCTGTCCAGTTCCACGGACAGCCATTGTTGCAGCAGACGCTCCAGGCGCTGCTTTTCCATGGCCCAAAATCCGATCGGCAAGTGATTGTATTTTTTGCGCACACTGCCGAGGGAGCGCTCCACTGCGCGTTCGATTTGCGCTTGGCGTTGCTCATCGTCCATAGCTTGCAGTTGTGCGAGGGTGCCGCACTGTTGCCAGAATTCCGCCAGCACCTGGTGCACCACATTACCGCGCTCGGCGGGGCCGAGGCCGATATCCGGTTGGGTAAAACTGCTGGCGCCGAGGCGGAAACGCAACTGCGCATTTAACGGGGACAGGGCCTGGGCCTTGAGCACCGAAGCTCCTCCGCGCACCCGTTCGCATTCAGCGGGTGTGAGTGGCGGTAGCTTTTTGTCTTCGACTTTTTCCAGCTGACAGGCTTGCGCCAGTTGGCTGTAGTGATTGTGCAGGGCGCCTTCGGCAAAGTGCTGGGCTTGTTGCGGGCTTTCAAACAAGCTGCTCAGTCCCTGCTGCACACCGTCTTCTTCGCAGGTGTAACTCACGACGATATCGCCGCTGGCATTCTGCAGGTCGGCGGTGAGTTCGCGGGCCAGTTCCAATTCCCGCTCGGCGCTGGCGCGGGGCATCTTCCAGTGTTTTTGCCATTGAATCGGCAGCAACGGATTGGGTGCCGGTGCCGGCGGCCATTGCTGTTGGCCGAAGCCGACCAGGCGCAGGTGATCGAAGGCGAGGCCGCCGGCTTCCAGTACCCCGAGAATTTGTAGGGGGCCATCGCGGGTTTCCGCTTGGAAGGGGGTGCGGCTGGCAATCTGACGCAGCAATTGCAGGGCCTGGGTGAGGGTAAGGTTGCCACCGCAGGCGCTGAGTGCGGCAAACTCTTCCAGGATGGATTCCCATTGCATCAGCTGCTGGTATTCCTGGCTGTCCGGGTTGCGTGTGCCCGGCCAGCCCATGGCTTTCAGCGTTTCGGAAAAACGCGCGGCCCAAATTTCTGCGGGGGCTCGCTGCCAGCGCCGGGCGCGTTCGGCCATTTGCTCCAGCTGGCGGGGCAGTTGCGGCGATTCCAAGTGGAGCACTTCTGCAGTGCGCTCGGCCCAGTAGCGCAGGGTTGCGCCGTCGATGCGGCGAAGTTCCAGTTTTTGCAAACGGCGGAACAGGGCGCTGCGCAGCCAGGTTTCACTGTCGTCGCCCCAGAAAGGGCTGAACAGGATGTTTTGCAATTGAGGGTAATCCCATTCGTCTTGCAGTAGCGATAGCAATTGCAGGGCGGCGCTACCGATCGGTGTTTGCGCCAGGGGCGTACCGGCGGAGAAGTTAAACGGCAGTGTGTAGCGCGGTTGCTGCGGGTCCAGGTATTGGGGTTCAAGCACGCGGGAAAATACCGCTTCCACCTGGGCGCGGCACTGGCCCAGGTTGTTCACCACTATGCCGACGCTGTGGCCGGGGTTTTGTGCCAGCTTCTGCCCGGCCCAGTGTGCGGCCTGGTACAACTCTTCCTCTAAATTGGCGCAGGCGGCTGCGGATACTTCACTTTGTTGGGTAAGGCCCGGCCTTTCATTAAGGGCTGCGGCACCTGCGTGAATCAGGGCATTGGCGAGGGGCGAAATCTGGGCAAAGCCGGCGGTATCAATTTGCGCGACGGGTTCCAGAATGCCTTCCTGGAAGGCGCGCAAGATCAGTTGATCGCGCTGGTCTGGCGTGATGGCGCTGTGGGCCTGAAGCTCAGTGGCAAAGGCCTTGATCATGGCGCACAGCGGCAGTTCGTCGCTGCGCATAGAGAGTGCGAACTGTTCCAGTAGGGGAGTTAGCGCCTCATCTATTTGCGAGAGATCGGAGATCAGCTGCCATTGGAGCAGCTGCGCCAGGGCACTATCGGCATCCCGGCACAATTGCTGGCTGTTGAGCAGTTGCCGATCCAGGGATTCATCTAAAGCGCGCTGCCAGAGTAATTGCCGCTGCTCGCGATTCAATACCTGCTGCAAGGTGGGTTGCCAGTTGCGCTGTTGCAGCTGGAACCAGAGCTTGTCCAGCCAGCTGCGCAGGGATTCCACCGGCGGCGGCATCCAGCAGGCACCGGGCGACTGCTGCGCGGCAAACACCTGTTGGCAGCGGTTGCGCAAACGGTTGTTGGGGGTGAGCAGCAGTCCGCCGGGGGGCAGCTGCGCAAATATTTCGAGAGCGGGAAATGCCGGCTTCAGCATGAATTCGGGTACCGGTTAGGGCTTGTTATTGGGGGAACGGTCGCGGTTTGTGACGGAGCTGTCAACTGTGTTGCTCGGTTCTCATCATTTTGGCGATCTTAGGTGTTGGAGGCGAGGGGTTCGGCAACTGGGGCGAACTCGCGGAAGGCCTGTTCTATATTGCCGGTTAGATCGACCGTACTGGTGATCAGGCGGCCGGTGTTTGGGCTATCTGGCAGTATCAGTTTGAGTTCTTCCAGCCACCAGCGTACGCGCCGGGCGATGGCTTCGCCGGAATCCAGCCATTGGATTGAGCGGGGGGCGAACTGGTCGAGTTCTTCTCGCAGCAGGGGAAAATGGGTGCAGGCCAAGACGGCAATATCCACTTGATCGCCGCCGGCGGTATGGAAGACGCGGTGTAATACCGGTTCCAAATCCTCTGCGGTGACGGCTTCACCGCGCAGCTTGCTCTCTGCCAGATACACCAGTTCCGGTGCGGGTACATTGATCACGCGATTGCCGTTGGCAAATTGCTCGATCAACTCGCGGGTGTAACGGCGGTTAACGGTGCCTTCGGTGGCAATCAGGGCAATAGTGCGGGAACGGCTGGCGGCAGCGGCGGGTTTCACGGCGGGTACAACGCCCACCACGGGTTCCTGTAGGGATTCGCGCAGCTGGGGTAGGGCCAGGGTGCTGGCGGTGTTGCAGCCCACCACTAAAATATCGGCCCCGCAGTGTTCCATCATGGCCTGGGCCTGCTGGACTATCCGGGGGCGTAGTTCCTCTTCGCTTTTATTGCCGTAGGGGTAAAAGCCGTTGTCCACACCCAGATGCAGGGTCAGGCCCGGTATCAGGCGGCGGATTTCCCGCGCAATGCTGATGGCGCCCACGCCGGAATCAAAGATCAGGGCGCTGGGGACAGGGCTTTCTGGGTGGGCGCTATGTTTGTGCATGCGTTCTGGAGTACCAACATCGAAACCAATCTCCCAAGAATACCCTAAAATCTTATAAAAATTACCGTTGAGACTTGCGGAGAGCGGCACCTTTTCTAAGGTGGCGGTATTTTTTCTGGCGCTAAAGCCTATTCGCTCGCGGCCTGGTCTCAGTACTTTCAATCGCCAAGCTGGTAAGATGGCCATTTTGAACCGGCCAATTTCCGGTCATGCCAGCCGCGATTATCTCCCTGGCGAAATCCTGATGATTATTCCTCTTTCCGGGTCTGGGAGTACCACCCTATGCCAGCGTTTCCGCTGCAATTGAAAGCCGATTATGCGGTGATGGCGGTTGTTGCCATCTTATTTTTACTGGGCCTTGTGTTTTGGTTGGCGCGGGCTGGAAGTCGCCGCACACTGATGCAGGCCGAAGCTACCCTACAGGTGGCCCAGGCCCGTATCGAAAGTGGTCGTGAACGGGAAACCCAGCTGGGCATAGAGGTGGAATCCTTGCGTACAGAGCTGGCGGTCAAGTTGCAGCGGCTTACTCGCAGCCAGGTATTGGTAGAAAAAGGAGAGTCGGCCTTAGTAGAGCAGCGCAAGCTGATGGAGCAGATGCGTGTCACCATGGGCGAGCAGTTTGAGAATCTGGCCAACCGTATTTTCGAAGAAAAGCAGCAGAGTTTCGTGCGCCGCAGTGAGGACAGCTTGCGTAAGAGCCTCGATCCACTGGAGCGCCAGATGGGAGATTTTCGTAAGCGGGTAGAGCATGTCTACGACCGCGAGAATGCGGAGCGCAACAGCCTGCTGGGGCAGATTAAGGCCCTTCGTGAGCAGACCCAGCGCATCAGCGATGAGGCCCTGAACCTTACCTCGGCACTGAAGGGGGACCGCAAGATCCAGGGCAACTGGGGTGAAGTGGTATTGGAGCGCTTACTGGAGGAGTCTGGTCTGCAGAAAGGGCGTGAATACGAAACACAGGTAACCCTTACCAGCGATGGCCGCAGGCGCCAGCCGGATGTCATTGTGCGCCTGCCGGAAAATAAAGACCTGATTATCGATTCCAAGGTCTCCTTGGTGGATTACGAACGCTACAGTTCAGCCGAGACCGACGAGGAGCGCACCCAGGCCCTGAAGCAGCATGTAAACTCCCTGCGTGCTCATATTACTGGCCTCAACAAGAAAGCCTATGAGCAGTTGGAAGGCGTGCGAACCCTGGACTTTGTCTTCATTTTCGTGCCTATCGAAGCTGCGTATATGCTCGCCATGCAAGCGGACCCAGACCTGTTCCGTTTTGCCTACGAGAAGCAGATAGTCCTCGTGAGCCCCACCAGCCTTATGGCGACCCTGCGCACCGTAGAGAACATCTGGCGATACGAAAAGCAAAACAAGAATGCGGAAAAAATCGCCGATGAAGCCGGCAAGCTACACGACCAGTTTGCTATGGTACTGGAATCGTTGGACCTTTTGGGTGACCGGATTCGCCAGGCAGACGATGCCTACCAGCAAACTTATAAGCGATTGGCCACTGGCCGAGGCAATGTAGTGAAGCGGATTGACAGCCTGCGTAAGCTCGGCGCCAAAACGCGTAAACAAATATCCTCCCAGCTGCGTGACGGGGCTGAGGGTTCAGGACAAATGACACTTCCTCAGGAAGAGGGAGTTGCTGCAGAAGATTAATTTCCTATGGAAAATATTGCCTTTGCTCTACTGGTTACAGGCCCGATTTTTTTGATGATAATCGGTGGGTATTTGCTAGCCAGGCAGGGGATGCTGCGTAAATCATTTTTTGATGATGCAACGGTGCTGGTTTTCAATATTCTGTTGCCGGCGTTGTTGTTCGATAGTCTTTACTCCTCCAGCGCAAAACCTTCACATGAAGCGCCCCTGTTGATCGCAGGGGTCCTTGGTACTTTTGCAATAATGCCCATAGCCTGGTTGACGGCCAGGCCGATTACGGTGAAGGATCGCAGTGCGTTTATTCAGGGAGCCTTTCGTGGAAACGTTGCTATTGTGGGCCTTGCCTGGGTGGAAAAAGCCTTTGGGCCTGCGGGGGTTTCACATTCTGCTGTACTGGTTGCCGCACTGACTATCCAGTTCAATATTTTCGCGGTAATGTTGTTCGTTTTTTACAATGAAGAGAAAGAATTCGGCCCACGCCTGCTGCTAACCGAACTGGTAAAGAACCCATTACTTATCGGAGTTTTCCTGGCGATATTGTGTCGAGTACTGAATATCAAAGTCCCACAAATGGTGCTTGATACGGTTAAAATCCTTGGCTCTGCGAGTTTACCTTTGGGGTTGATTTGTATTGGTGCCAGTATGAAATTGGGCCAGTTGCTACGCAGTTCGACAACAGCACTGACATCCTCGCTGCTCAAGTTGATAGTAGTACCCATACTTTCGGTAACCATTGGTTGGGCCATGGGCATGAGCCCTACTTATTTGGGATATTTGATGCTGATCACAGGTTCACCTTGTGGTATATCAGCCTTCGTGATGGCCCATACCATGGGCGGCAATAGCCAACTAGCGGCCAATATTATTGGCCTCAGTACAGTGCTCTCTGTTATTTCGGCCAGCATAGGACTGGCGCTACTTAAGGTGTATATTTAATGACTGTGTTTCCTACTTGGCTGCTGGTTCTTGCAGCTTTAATCATCTTTTTTCTCGCGATTGTGGCTGGTTTCTACTTGCGTAAACTATCGATTGCACAGAAAAAGCAGGCTGTACAGCTAGCCGAATTAGAGCAGGCTGCTGAGGATCAGCGTCAAAGGGTTAATGACAGTATCCAGATTATTGCGCGTACCTTACTAGATGATGGGATAGGTCTCACAGAGGCTTCTATAAGAATCCGCGTTCTGCTGGATTCATTGCAGGTTGGTCAGGACGTGAAGGAAGAGTTTGTTGCCTTCTATACTATCGCCGAAAAAACCAGTCATATTCCCATTCTGCAGGATTGGAAAAAGTTACCTCGCAAAGAGCAGTTCCAGTTTGAGCTGGAGATGGCCCAGGTAGAGGTGGACTATAAAGATTTTGCGATGGATGCAGCCAAGCGTATTGCGGGCCGCTCTTTCTGATAGTGGGCCCTGCAGTTGCTCACTGCACTGTGTCCCTATTTGTTTTTGAAGCCGGTAGACAAGGACCTGTTTGCTGGTTTTCGAGTGAATATAGTCTCAGCTCTGCTTCAAATCCACTTTCCAATTTCTCGTTTCGTTAGGTGTTTCAGGTTTTTTCCTGCGCCAAGTATATTAATAGTTGCGATAATTCTGCCTTACTAATTTCTGTTAATTTCTGCTAATTTCAGTGAATCCATTTGTGTGTAGATTGTTTTCCCGGTTAGCCAGGTTGATTTTAGGGGTGGGGAAAGGGGGTAGGTTGAGATTTTTTTAAATTACTTATTGGACATTTATCTGTGAAACAGTGTGAATATTGAGGCAATAAAATCACTTGCGAGTGAAATGGCAGGTGATCTTAATCAGAATAAAATGGAGCCTTATGCTGAATCCTTGATGTCAGTCATATCAGGCTTGGATAAACCAGAAAGGCAAGCAAATGCGCTGCGCACTATTGAAAGTGTCTGTCATGTAAAAGCATACGGCGATTTGTTTCTGGAAACTTTGCCAGGCTATGAATGGTTGGATAAAGTCAGCAAATTGCGTCATTTGTGTTGCGAGCAACAAAATCAAAAGGAATAGTGCTGTCAGCGAAGTGTGTCAGTCTATTCTTTTGTCTGTGTTAGATTTAATGAAATGAGGTTCAATACCTTTATAAAGCTCAAAGACCTGGTCAGATATGAAATTAATCGATCCGATGAGCAGCGATATAAGTCGGAGGGGTATTGTATCTACTGGAGCAGCTCCACTAAAAGCTACCCCACTGAGGAGGATAAGGTTTTCATAGCTCCCTATCCTGATTTTGTTGAGGAGAAAGATGAAGATGTTGAACCCAGTGAGGTAACTTCATTGGGTTTGTCCTTGGTGTATCGCGATGAGTTGGTTTAAGGTGTGATAATGAATTCAGTTTATCAAAAGATAGATGTCAGTATCGATATTATATGTGAGGCGGCTGATTATTACAGCCGGGTAGATTGTTTTATGGATGTTGATTGAAAATATTACAGAGAGCTAGGCAGGCCGCCCGCTTGTAGTGGTCTAATACTTCCGGACATTCGGGTAAAATCTTGAGTAGATAAATGAACCCGACGAAATTTGTTTCATCAAGCTTGATCGCCAAACTCTGCGAAAAGGTGTCTACACGGATGATGGTTATGAATTCCGTCAGATATTTAATATTCAAATATCACGGCACGTTACAGAATACCGAACACAGGTTTTGTTTGATGAAAATGGCCGACGGTTTGTGGCAGACTTTCCCGAGGAGGCCGCCCGTTCAACGCAGTATGGTGCCAGCGTCAAAGCCAATTCAGTTTATATGTCGATATTTCAGATGATTCCCTGCGAGCGTATTGACAGATATTTCGCCGAGTTACTTGATACACCCATCAGTGCTGCCAGTATTTATAACTTCAACCTGGAAGCCTTTGAGCGACTGGCCTTTTTTGAGCAAGTAGCCAAGTCTGTGCTACGCCAAGAAAGAACCCTGCATGTTGATGAAACCGGTATCAATGTAAATGGTAGCCGCCTATGGCTACACAATGCCTCAAGTATTTCCTGGATATTGATTGTGCCACATGGAAAGCGTGGCAACGAGGCTACAGAAGAAATGGATATATTGCACCATTATAGTTGAATGCAGGAGGTATTCTGGGCCATGACCATTTACCGTTATGCAATGTGCTTGCATGCCCTGTGTAATGTCTGGATTCCCACCATCGGAAGCTGATGAATTAAAATAAAAAACGTAGCGGAATAGCTCGAAGTAGATCTAGCAACCTCTTGGAGCGATTACAAAAATACGAACGAGATATTTTTCGCTTTATGGGTAATCAGGATGCACCCTAGGCTAACAATTAGGATGAAAGGGATCTTCGTATGAGTAAGGCCCAGCAAAAAATATTGGGCTACTTTCGCTCTATGAGAGGGGCTAAGATTTTTTGCCGTATTCGTAGTTATCTATCCATCTGCAAATAACATGGTGTTGGGGAAGCGCTGGAAAGTCTGTTTTCAGGAGTGTGACCTGAATTTATTCATAAGAAAATGGTGGCACTTAGGATATCAGCTGAGTAGTTACGTTTGAAGTTGATGAAGTCGTAACTATTCAGCACTAACCTCAAAAAATTTGAATTTTTCCAATAAAAACCTAGGCCACTCCCCGTTAAGAAGTTGCGTTAATGCTTCTCCGGGGTCGACATCATTTTTCTGACAGGTCAACAGGTAAGAGCGAATAAGGCAGAAGGCTCT
>NZ_JALBWM010000111.1 GCF_023895975.1 Microbulbifer okhotskensis | reverse complement strand
GCTATTCTAGGTCTATTCTGTTCGTTTTTACACCGATTTATATGGGACAGCCCTGTGTTGACCCCCCTTCTCGCGACAGAGGCAAGAATCGAAAAATATGGCGAAAGGATAGCTATTTAGTACTAGCTATCCTTTTGATCCTATGGCGGCTGGAAGTTGTTATTTTAGCGGTTGATAGCGTTTTTAGTCATCAGAGGTTTGATGGCAAGCTGCAACACAGACACCGCTTTGCGTATCGTTTCTTGAGCAATAGCTGCGCCTTCTATTCACGCCCTGTAGTAGTCCAACTGGGGGGGCAGGTATTTTGGCAAATTCAAATGTTCATCGCCCGTCATAAGGTAAGTGACAAATCCGTAACTGGCGGCAGTATTAATCCAATTAATGCTCAAGCTCCGCGAACGGCTCGCCCACTATGAGCAACCCTTTGTCAGTTCAATATACAGCAGCCTAATAAGTAGCAGCGTCTACACTTTAGCAAGCGCAGAGAGATAGCACTTATTTAACTTGTGGTGTTTTATCCATTCCGCAAGTTTCTTTAGCAGCTTTATCCGGGCTGTCAAATCAAGTCATTCGCTGGGAGTCTATTTATGGCCAAGTCCAAGCGCCCACTGATTTCCATCAATCCATTAAATGGTGAGACTCTAAAAACTTACCGGGAGATGTCGAGAGAAGACATTGATAAGGCAATTGGTCGCGCCGATAAGGCCTTTGCAGGCTGGAGTCGCCAGAGTTTTAGTGAGCGGGCAATAATACTCAAGCGCGCCGGCAAACTGTTTGAGGAGCGTAACGAGGCGCTCAGCCGACTAATGGCCCAGGAGATGGGTAAGAAGATCAGTGATGGACAAGGTGAATTAGCACTTTGTGCTGAAATCTTTGAATATTACGCTGAAGAAGGTGAAAGAATTCTAGCACCGCAACATCTATCGACCCGTGAGGGGGAGGGCACTCTGATGTTCCAGCCTTTGGGGGTTGTCTATGGAATTCAACCATGGAACTTCCCCTTCTACCAGCCCGCGCGCTTTACTGCAGCCAACCTAATTGCCGGTAATGTCGTGCTCACCAAACATGCCTCTAATGTCCCCCAGTGTGCCGAGGCATTTGCACAATTGTTATTCGACGCGGGTGTGCCGGAAGGGGTTTACACCAATTTACCCATTACTTCCGGCGGTGCCGCGCCAATCATTGACGATGATCGCGTAAAGGGAATCTCATTTACGGGTAGTAATACCGCTGGCGCAATGGTGGCAGAACAGGCGGGTCGCAATGTAAAGAAAACGGTTATGGAACTGGGAGGTGTTGATCCATTTATCGTACTTGAAGATGCTGATATGGATTTGACGATACAGCGCTTTGTGGAGGGAAAGTTGGGAAACTGCGGCCAGATATGCCTGGCTGCAAAGAGAATCATACTGACTGAACCGATCGCTGAGGAATTTCTAGGGCGTGTGACCAAGTTATTTCAGTCATTGAAACCCGGTGACCCCCTAAAGGAAAATACCGACTACGGTCCTTTATGCACTGAAAAGGCTGCCGAGGAGCTGGAGGCGCAGGTGAATAAATCCGTTAAAGCGGGAGCCCAGTTGTTAGCGGGAGGGAGGCGCAACGGTGCGTTTATGGAGCCTGGTATTTTGACTGAAATACCCAAAGGTTCACCGGCGGCAGAGGAATAACTATTTGGCCCCATTGCTTGTGTCTGGGTAGTTCCCGATGAAGAGGCTGCAATTGAATTGGCCAACGACAGCCCCTTTGGCCTGGGTGGCTCTGTTTATACCCAGAACCGTGAAAGGGGACAGCGAGTGGCCGAAAAACTGGAATGTGGCACTGCCTTTGTGAATCATGTTGCTTCGAGCTATGCGAGTATGCCAATGGGCGGCGTGAAGAAATCCGGCTATGGGCGGGAATTAGGTGAATTGGGCATTAAAGAGTTTGTGAATCAAAAGCTAATTCGGTATTTTAACTAAAAATTCGGGGCTTTCCGTTAAAGTGCTCTGCACACAAAAAAACGCTTGTAAGGGGGGGGAAGTGAAAATATTTATCGCTGGAGCAAACGGTTCGATCGGTCAAATCCTGGTCGGTAAGCTGGTCGAGAGGGGCCACGAAGTAGCCGCCATGGTCCGCAAGGAATCACAGCTGGATGACTTGCGTAAAGTGGGGGCTCATCCCATTCTTGCAGATCTCACGGACAGAGAATCTCTGGATACTGCGGTGAGGGGGCAAGAACTGGTTATATTTGTTGCCGGGTCAAAGGGCAAAGCTTTGGAGTCGGTGGACCGGGATGGAGCCATTCATCTTTGTGACGCAACGAAAAATGCAGGCATAGTGCGTTTTATTCTTTTGAGTTCCATTTTTGCTGGGCGCCCACAACAAGGGCCAGAAAAACTGCAACCTTATCTAAAAGCCAAACAGGTAGCGGATGAATATGTGCAAAAAAGTGGTCTCGATTACACAATATTGCGGCCAGGCGCTCTTACTGATGCTGTGGGCACTGGGGCGATCAATATAGGTGATTCGTTTGAAGGACCTGGGGCGCAGATCAGCAGAACGGATGTGGCAGAGGTTATCGCCGCATCGCTGGTCGAACCCAAAACGGTCGGCGCGGTTTTTGAATTTATTGAAGGAAATACGCCGATTGCCCAGGCATTATCGCAACTGGAGTGATACTACCGACCTTTCTCTTATTAATTCAAGTAGCCAAACAGTGCCAACTGCAAATAAGACCAGCAGCTTCCAGTTCTGGGTAGAAATGCCTTTGAAGTGTTGTCTCGGGATATCCTGAGATTAGTTGATTTGAGTGTAAGGTGAAAAGCATGACCGCTATTGAGCGGTACAAAATGGAGCCTCTGGATAATCATGATAATATCGAGTGATACCTCAAGGCTTTTAGAGAATACTCGTGGTCAAATCTTACCTTCATGACAAACGCGAAGAGTGCTCCGCAAAAGTATGGGCTGGACGCTTCGTACCAACCCGGGTCCCGAGTATACTTAGTTTTCTTCTTGTAAGCGCTGCTATTTATCTGGCGGGATGCACAAAGATTAATGACATGGAACAGAGGCCTAAACAAGAGTATGTGATTGAACAAGAGAGGCTTATACCATTTACCCTACCCAGGGACCCACAACAATGGCAGTCCATCATTCAAAAGTTCATCCAAAAATCACACCATCAAATTGTAGTTTCTGTTACCTGTATTAAAGGAGAGACCTATTTTGCGCTCCCTCAGGGGGAAAGAATACCCGTTGTTGTTGATGATTTAGCATTGGGGATAGGCTTGTGTACAAGTTTTTATGTCACTGAGCCGAATCGCATCACCTGGGTATTGGCAACCCTTAAGGAGAATGAAATTTTTCCTGGATTCACATTCTCACCACAAAACGAAGAGCGGCTTACCATTCAGGCTCTGAGAGTCGCTGCCATGGAGGAAAAGACTCCCCCTAATATTTTCCGCGTGAAACAGTAACACCTTAATAATCAACTAAAACAAAGCCTTACACAACGTAGAGACTGATGGCTTCGGCTTAGTTCGCCTGTTTTCTGTCTTACCTCAGTGCCCAGGAAAGGGACCCAGTTGTCAAAACGCAACTGGGCTATAAATGATCAAGGTGGAAATCTTAGCGTTTGATCGATAGCTTGCTCACTGTTACACCGCTGTACTTCCAAGTGCTCAATCCCAACTCCATGGAGCTTGTTGCGGATCTGTTCCAGCGCTGCCTCATCCGTTAACCTTGGATGTCTGGTAAGGCGTACCTGCAAGGGAGTCTTGGCTTCTGCCAGTAGTTGTGCACACTGCCAGGGAGCGACACCACTCCCATCGACTCCGGTAATCGCGGGATAGTCCTCAGGCATGGCTTTGATGTCCAATCCCACCCAATCCAAGCTGGGAATCAGCCGGCTTAGTCTGCGAGGATAAATCCCCGCAGTATGTAATCCCACTTTAAACCCTAACTTACGGACCTGGGAGATAGCAGGCTCCAGGGCCCCCTGGGCGGTTGGCTCCCCGCCTGAAAACACAACTGCATCGAGCAGGCCGCGCCGACTGGCAAGAAATAACAAAATCTGCTCCCAGTCGTAGGCACTGGGAGCGCGAGCCGGTAGCAATTCACCGTTGTGACAATAGCGGCATCGCCAGGGGCAGCCCTGGCAGAATACCACTGCCGTTAACTCACCGGGGAAGTCGATCGCGGTAAACGGCGTAAACCCGCCGACACGCAGCTTTTCACTCATGCTTGTTTTAGCGCAACCGAATGGTTATCAGCCACGAAGAAGCGGCGCTCCCGATGTTCCGACTGCTTTCCCGGGTTCCAAAAGGATACCGGTCGGTGATAACCCATTACCCGGCTCCAAACTTCACAGCGGGTGCGGTCTTCATCTTTTAGTGCGATGTTAGGTTGTTGCATAGTCTCTCTCCTTGGAGGTTGGATTAACTGTCTGGTTAAGCGTTGCCGCAACAGGACTGCTCGCGCGCGAGTAGTGCCTCATCACAGCGGGGACAGTATTGATGTTCGCCACTCAGGTAGCCGTGTACCGGGCAAATGGAAAAGCTGGGGGTCACGGTGATATAGGGCAAACGGTAATTTTCCAGCGCGCGTCGCAGCAAACGCCGGCAACTATCGGCATCGGGCAGTTCCTCACCTAAATACAGGTGCAAGACAGTACCGCCGGTATAGCGGGATTGCAGTGATTCTTGTCTGGCCAGGGCTTCGAAGGGATCATCGGTAAAGCCAACGGGCAACTGGGATGAGTTAGTGTAATAGGGGGCTTCTGTGCTGCCGGCCTGAATAATCTCCTTAAAGCGCTTGCGGTCCTCACGCGCAAACCGATAAGTAGTACCCTCAGCTGGCGTAGCCTCAAGGTTGTAGAGGTGGCCCGTTTGCTCCTGGAATTCCGTCATGCGCAAACGAATATGGTCAAGTAGTTGCTCTGCCAGCTCTTTCCCCTGCTCGGTGACAACACTTTCATGGTCATTGCTGAAGTTCCGCAGCATTTCGTTAATGCCGTTGACTCCGATGGTGGAGAAGTGGTTGCGCAGAGTGCCCAGATAACGACGGGTGTACGGGAATAGACCAGCGTCCATATGACGTTGGATTACTTTACGCTTTACTTCCAGTGAGTCACGGGCAAGTACCAGTAGCTTATCCAGTTGGTTGAGTAGAAGTTCCCAGTTTCCTTTATAGAGATACCCGAGACGAGCGCAGTTAATTGTCACTACACCGAGAGAACCGGTTTGCTCGGCAGAGCCAAACAGTCCATTGCCTCGCTTTAACAGTTCGCGCAGGTCAAGCTGCAGCCGGCAACACATGGAGCGCACCATGTTTGGGCTCAGATCCGAGTTAATAAAGTTTTGGAAGTAGGGCAGGCCATAGCGTGCTGTCATTGCAAACAGCCGCTCGGCATTCTCACTTTCCCAAGGAAAGTCTTCACTGATATTGTAAGTCGGGATCGGGAAGGTAAAGACCCTGCCTCGTGCATCTCCCGCGCTCATCACTTCGATATAGGCACGATTGATCAGATCCATTTCTTCCTGCAGATCACCGTAGGTGAACGGCATTTCTTCTCCGGCAATAACCGGCACTTGCTCACGCAGGTCTTCGGGGCATACCCAATCAAATGTAAGGTTGGTAAATGGCGTTTGGGTACCCCAGCGGGATGGCACATTCAGGTTAAAAATCAGCTCCTGTATGCACTGGCGCACCGTGGCGTAATCCAATTGATCCTTGCGTATGAAGGGCGCGAGATAAGTATCGAAAGAGCTAAATGCTTGAGCGCCGGCCCACTCGTTTTGTAGCGTGCCGAGGAAGTTAACTATCTGGCCCACCGCACTTGTCAAATGAGCCGGCGGAGCCGATTCAACTTTACCATGAACTCCGTTTAACCCTTCGTGTAATAAAGTCCGTAACGACCAACCCGCACAGTATCCGGCCAACATGTCCAGGTCATGAATATGCAAGTCCCCATCTCGATGGGCCGCGCCAATTTCCGGTAAGTAGACATGGTTTAGCCAATAGTTGGCGATCATTTTGCCGGAACTATTCAGGATCAGTCCGCCCAGGGAGTAGCCCTGGTTCGCATTGGCAGCAACGCGCCAGTCCGCTTGCTCCAGGTACTCTTCGATTGAAGCGCCAACATCGACCAAAGTCTGTCGATCATTACGCATCTGCTCGTGACGCCCCCGATAGGCAATATAGGCTCGGGCGGTATCTATGTAGTCGAAGTTGATTAAAACCTGTTCGACAATATTTTGGATTTCTTCAATATCAATAGGACTGCCGCTGTCAAAGCGGTGGTTGATTACCTTTAATACCACCTGGGTAAGTCGCAGAGCTTCTTGCTGATCAAAGGAATCCGTCGCCTGGCCAGCACTCAGAAGTGCCAGGGTAATTCTTCGCGGGTCGAAAGCCAGCGTGCGGCCATCGCGCTTGCGTACGAGAAGATCGTTCAGAATCTCAGCTAAAGGGCGCTCTGGGGCTAGCGCAGCTTCGCTGTCCGGATTAGGGGGAGTTGTCATCGGCCTTCCTCACAGATTGTGGGAAAGGAGAATACCGAAGCATTAAAGTCGTCACTTGATCTGGATCACTACATATGGTGTTTGAATTATCAAAAACCACAACATATAGCGATTAAAATACATATCTTGAGCAAGGTACCTAACTCAACCGGGGGAGGAAAGTGGTCCATTTGGCGTATATCGCAGATAATTGGCACTTGCATGTGCCCGCATGTCTTTATCGAGGGCAGAGAAATTAGCTAAGCTGATCTCTCAGCCAGTTTAGAAATGCGGTAATCGTTTCATTGTTTTTATGTCGGCTGGGAACTAATGCATAGTATGTAAGTTCTCCAAATTCCCTCTCTTTCAAGTGATTCATGCACGGAACCAGCCATCTATTATTCAGGGCACTCCGTACAAGAAGTGAGCTGACCAGAGCTACCCCCTGGCCGGCCAGTGCCGCTTGTATTACATGGTGTTCCTGTGCAAATTGCCGTACAGAAACCTCACTGGCAGTAGTATTGAGTATAAGTTGCCAGTTAACGGGGGGTAGAGACTGATTAACCCATTTTGTCTCTAGAAGTTGCGCCTTACTAATATCTTTAATCTCTTCCAAATAGCCGGGTGTTGCATACAAACCGATCGATTCGTGAGCTAGCAGCACGGTATTTTTTTTATCTGGGTCATATTTTCCATAGCGAATAGCAACATCAATACGCCGGTCACGCTCTATATCAAGCACCTCCTCTCCAGTCATAACGGATATATCGATATTGGGATAGGTTTGATAAAAGCCATCAAGATTGGGAACCAGCCACATTGCGGCAAAACTTGAGGTGGTGCTGACTGTTAATGTTCTGTTTGAATCGGTAATTTCACTCACTGTTGCAGAGAGCTGCTGAAAAACTATCGAAGTGGTTTCTGCGAGTCGCAACCCATTATTGGTCAGCAGTACTGCGCGAGTTTTGCGTTCAAATAATGGCGCGCCCAGCGCTTCTTCGAGAGTCTTTATCTGATGTGAAACTGCTGTCGGGGTAATGAAGAGCTCCGCAGCTGCTTTCTTGAAGCTGCCCAGTCTTGCTGCTGTGTCAAAAACTTTCAGGGAATTGAGAGAGGGGAGGTTGGGATACACGAGCAAACCTGACTTATAGATGAGTTAAATTCATCTATAGACAAAGATAACTCAATTGTCAAGAGTTGCTTGTGGCGCCATCATAGAACCACCTCCTAACGATTGAACAAAGGTTCTAAAGCGTGAAAACACTACTTCATATTGATGCCAGCGCCCAGCAAATCAGCGATATTGCTATACCGGAAGACAGTGAAAACATACCCCGGCACAGCTCCATTTCCAAAGCGATAGCCACTTCTTTTATCCGCTGCTGGCGCCAGCAAAAACCCCAAGATAAAGTTATCCATGGGGATGTTGGAATCAACCCTCCCGGCTTTATCAACCAGGCATGGATAGCAGCCGTATTTACGCCGGATGACAAGCGCAGTGAAGCACAGAGAACCTTGGTGGCACTGTCAGATACCTTGATTGAAGAGGTCGATCAGGCCGACGTTATTGTGATGTCCTCATCAATGTATAACTACGGTATGCCGGCCGCTCTCAAATCCTGGTTCGATCAAATTATACGCATCAATAAAACCTTTACCTTCGACCTGACCCGTGGGGATTACCCTCTTGAGCCGAAAATGTCTGGAAAAACACTTGTACTGATTACTTCTGCCGGTGAGTTTGGTTTCGCAGTGGGGGGCATTAGGGAAAAGATGAATCACCTGGGGCCACATATTCAAACCCTAAGCCATTATTTGGGCGTAGAGGAGTTCCATGAAATTAATGTCGAGTTTCAGGAGTTTGGCGACCAACGACATCAGAATTCAATACGGGAGGCTTTGGCTCAAAGTACAACTCTGGCCGTACAATTAACAAGCAATCTCTAGCTCCCAACGCCCCCCAATCATAGGCTCCCAAATCTTAAGGCTGTGTAGCATAAGAGGGAGTCAGATTTGCCGGTTATACTGCCACTTTCCGGACCCATTGACCTCTCTGTATTTACTTAGCATGCCGTCATATATAAAAATGCTCATTACTTCTATTTGGCCTGAAAAATTTGGGCGTTACAGAGAGACTGAGGAACCAAATAACCCTAGAGAAGTTGTTTCAGTTTCCGGAATAACAGGTTGAAAGTTATGGATAAGAATTTAAAGCTATTGGTATTGGACCAGCTATACGATGAAGATAAGGATATCAAGGCGAGTATTGATGCGATTAAAGCTATGCAATTTCAAGAGCTGATCTATGGAGCGGCTCGAAAATATGATTGGTATGACTTAATCCCGGAGGTAGCCGAGAGATTAGAGGCAATAGAATTACCAGATGAAAAGTTAGTCAAAGTAAAATTCTTATCAGGGGAAGCACTTGATATTCATTTCATGGTAATGCCCAACTGGGATGGTGAGGGCGATGAGTTTAAGCTTAAGTCTTTTGAGGGAATCGACAGACTCACCAGCCTTAAGGAAATCGAGTGTGTAGATTTTGAAGGCGTTGAAAAGCAGGATCTTTTACTAAAGCTACAGCTTAAAGAGATCGATGAATCCTACTGTGAATTGGATGAGGACGTTAGAGAGCGGCTTATTGAAATGGGAGTGAGACTTAGCTAAGGAATCCCTGCCTGAGCCGATGATGCAACAAAGACCTTTTAACACCATTAACACTGAGCCGGTGACAGTTTATGTATTTGAATACCCTGGAAGAACTGATAAGCCTGCTCTTAAAATCCAATAATGAACATTGGGCAGACTGGTTCAATGAAGTAAAAAAGCTATATGAACAGGGGGAAAAATCTAAATCCTATGCTAAAGCCCTCGGTGCCTATGGGGGTATGGGTAGCTTCAACGATGTTTTCTGGGACCTTCCCAAGAAAGAATTTGACCGGTTGGAATTTCTAAAAGGCCAAATCTGGAACTATGCAAAAAAGCACTCTTGATTCCTTTATTAGTACGATTCCCATCACCATAGGCTGAAATCGAAAAGTATGACAAGTCTTAGAGATCTGGCAAAGAATGGTAGACTCGGTGCCGTGTATTTCACGATGCATGCAGAAAGAGTCAAAGAAATACTGGGAGCCCCCTGTGAAACCGGTGGTGGTTCAAACAAGTATAAATGGGAAAATATTTGGTTGTATGGGGATGTAGAGCTGGGTTTTGAGCGAGAGTCAAGAGAACTTTGGCATATTGCGATTCCTTTTTATAGCGAGGGAACCCCCACACCGCGGTCCGGATCAATTTCCAATTTTGACCCCTGGATTTTCCGGCAAGGACTTTTGCTGGAGGAGTTCTTGAGCGAGTGCAACGCTGAAGGAATCAAGGTAAAAGAATTAACTAAATCCCTATCAATGGATGAGGCAGTCAAAGTATTTTTAACCGAGGGTGGTATGCACTTGGTATTTGAAGGTTCCGATAGCACCCAAGAATATTGTCTCGGTAAGTTGGTCGCATCAGAAATAGAATTGGTTTAACAGTAGACGGGGCAATGCCAGAATGGCTCTTCACAATAGTTTACAAAAATGCGCTAGAACAAGGGTTAGTACGTGAACCAAAGCCGATGGTTGAATTTAATGAAAGGGGCCAAGCTCCCGGGCTCTATCCCATGTTTTGAGAAGTTAATCGCCGCTTACTCAGAAGGGCATAGGTATTACCATACCGGCCACCATATTGACGCAATGCTTCGCCATCTAGACCAAGTATCCGATCTTGCCGAGCATCCTTATGAAGTAGAGCTGGCCATCTGGTTCCACGATGCCATTTACAAGCCTTTTTCATCAAACAATGAGGAATATAGCGCACTATGGGCCAGGGAGTTTCTACTAAATGCCGGCTACAATCCACGGAGTACCGAGAGAGTCTACCAGTTGATCATGGCAACGTGCAACAGTCACGCGCCTGCCAGCATTGACGAGAAATTAATCATCGACATTGACCTAACAATACTGGGGGCCAGCGAAGAAACTTTCGACGCATACGAAACTCAGGTACGTAAAGAGTACCGGCTGGTGCCTTTAATGATTTACCAAAAAAAAACGCAACAAGCTGTTAAAGGATTTCCTGTGTCAGGATAGGCTTTATCACACAGAATATTTCCATGATCAATTTGACAAGCGCGCGAGAGCCAATATTGAAAGAAGTTTACAGTCTTGAGTTGAACGTAATACATAAAGCCTACAGCATTGTAGTCGCTGAAGATTGAGCTGATGGCTTTGAAGCTTACCAGGGTGAAATCGTATCAAACTGTTTGGTCAAAGATCGATGGCCACACGACTTTGTGTTCCCCTGAACTTTCCTAATGTTCGGAAGTTGATATAGTATCCCTAGCATAAAGTGACCCTTTGTTAAGTAGGCAGCAATGATAATTCAATTACCGTTACGTTTGATTCACAGCTACTGGATCACACTGACACTTATTTTTTTAGGCATCATTACAGCCTTGTCTTTGTACCCGCTACAGACATTACCCAGTGTACCCGGTAGCGATAAAACACACCACTTGATTGCTTACAGTGCACTTATGTTTCCCGTCGCTTTGCGTAAGCCTAATTACTGGTGGCTGATTGGAGTGTTTTTTGTGCTGTGGAGTGGCGGCATTGAACTGCTCCAGCCCTATGTCAATCGCGCGTGTGAGTGGCTGGATTTCGCAGCCAATTCCACGGGGGTACTCTGCGGTGCATTCTGCGCACAGATCGCAGGGCGGATAATCCGAAAGGACTAAAGCGGGTTCCAGAATTGCTTCAGGCCAGCAGATAGCTGGTCAGTGTTGCTACACACTTGGGGTTGCCAGTGTTCCGGGTATGGCTGCCAATAAAAAGGCTCCGCAAAACGGGGGGCGATCAACAGAATCACGCCTTGATCTGATTCGGAGCGGATAACCCTACCGGCAGTCTGCAGCACGCGGGTCACCCCCGGTTAGCGATAGGCGATATCAAATCCATACGCGGGGAGCTTGTAGTATTGGCTATTTGACAAAATCGGGGGGAATATTGCACGAAGCCCACCCAACCTTTTGATAAAAATAGGTTTTTTGTTGAGCCAAGTACAGTGAGATGGAGGGTGAGATGTACAGGGGGTCAAAGTTAGGTGGTTGCGAGCTACGTATGGAGTTTGATGTTTCGCATTTCCTGGAGGGTTGCCAAGAAGGCTGGTCCCTGTAGCTGTTCATCAAAGTTACCTAGCATATTGATATGCTCCCAACTGATAACTGATCCATTAGAAATGCCGTCTGCTATTGATTGGCGCCGTTCAGCGTCATCGATGGAAAGCAAGTAATCAGACAAGAAGAGATAGTTCCAAGCAATCACAATATTCTGAAGTATTGTGCTGCAAAGCAAGACTCTATCAATCTCTTCTTTTGAACCAACATATAACCGTTTACCCCTGCCGTGAAAAATCGACCTTGACAAGCCTTGTCCCAGTTCGATTCGACTGAGATGCTTTTCAATTACTTGGCGCAATTCTAGATCATCTACGTAAGTCAATATAAAATGTGTTTTTAGTAGTCGACCAAATTCTTTAACGGCTCGATACAATTCAGTATCTCTTGAGCTTGATGATAGTTTTCGAAAAATATCACTTGCGGAGACATAGTTCATCTTGATGCTGGCCATTAGCCGCAAAATGTCATCCCAACGCCTAATAATGAGTTTTCTATTGAGCTTGGTCTTTGGTCCGATTCGAAACTTACTATTCTTTTTTAGTGATTCATTTTTATAAGCGTATAGTGTTTGTCCTTGTACCGATTTTATTCTCGGGGCAAAAGTTACCCCAAGAAAATGTAAGCCAGCAAATATCGCTTCTGTATATCCATGCGTATCTGTAGAATGGAAATGATTATCCTTCTTTAATTTGGTTTCTGGGTAAAGAGTACGCTTGGATTCAGCTATTCCGGCTAGCATGTATGGAGCTTCGCGCTCTGAAGATGTTAGAACGTTGACATTAAAGAAAATCTGCTGGTCATCGATAAATGTGTTTGCACTAATTCCTTTATCTTTTCCGTAGTATTTATACGAAAAATTTGCCATCAGTGAGTCTACGGCCACTACAATCTTACGGCCATCACTAGAAGTGTGCAGCCTCCCGTCGTCACCAGAATATACTTTTGGAAGTGACAAGCTCTTAATAAGATATATTATATTCTCGTTTATTTTCTTTAAATTACTTACAGAAAAGGAGTTATAACCGAATCTGGTGTTTGAGGGTTTGAAAGAAAGTAGCGTATCTGGT
>NZ_JALBWM010000110.1 GCF_023895975.1 Microbulbifer okhotskensis | reverse complement strand
CCCGCTGGAATTTCTAGTGGGTAAGCGTGTGTCGCTTATGTTGGCAATCTAGCGATTACCATCTTTGACACAATGGTATAACAATACGTATCAAGATAGAAACGTGGTTCAGTTGACAGACAACTATCTATGACCATCGATCGAGCGATTAGTTAAGTGGCATCAGGAAATTGTATTTTGACTGCAGCAGCGTTCCCTGACTGATCCGTACATTCGACACCATTGAAATGAAAAGGCGAAATAAAATAGAGATCCCGCAATATTGTTCTTTTCATTCCACAATCTTTTGAAGAGATATCGTTAGATTGTTTTTCGTATTGATCTCCTGGACCAAACGTCTCTCCTTGGACTCTGGATATACATATATAAATTTTTCATCCGGCGATAAAGGTGGGACTATTTGTGACTCGATTTGGATAGGCTTTCAGGTAAAAGCGAAGGAGGGAAAGCCATAACTACGACCAAAAAAATAGAATATTTGCCTGATGTTTGAGAAATCACATCAGCTTACTATCGACAATTGCTCTTTAATTCAAACAGAACTGCCACAAACTGCACTACTGGCTACGATGATCCTTACCCTCCCCTAAGCTCTGTGGTGGAGCTGCCCAACCCTGGCGCCCACTTCACCCTTGACGGTGCCAGTCACCGTCAGGATGCTCAACTCTAAAGCGTCGGATGCCAACCTCCCACGCCCTGAGATCTATCGTATAAAATCTGACGGCCCTACCCTGGGCAGCGTGTTTTGATGCTTACTCTGCTGTACCGTCCAGCACTGCGACAATCGTTTACCTGAATCAGCATGCAGCGGTATGGACTCTCGCTCTGTCGCAACCCCCTCCTTTATTGGCACCAAGTCCATACTCCACACAGTTGAAGCCCCAATTGGCGATTTTCCGGCATCTATAACTCTCATTGCTGTAGGCCCGACGCTGCAATAGAGGTTTCAATAAGAGCCTCTTCAATGCAACCAGGATATTATCAAAAGCAATAAGCGTGAGAGCCCTATAGTCACCAGGCCTGACAGATGTATCTGTGTACGAAGGTGGAGTTCACATCCGCCACCTTCCCCCATTAAAACTGTCCACCCCGAGCTCCCCCAAATTCTGCTAAAGTGCCAAACTGTTACAGGATAAATGCAAATGAATACTCCAAAAGCGGGCCAATTATTTGGTTGCAAATGAAACCCTCGCCCTACTCTTTGCGGCACAGTAGGATAAGTCATCCGCCTGCAAGGGTAGCGCGGCACCAGGAACAGAGAAGCCAGAAAACACCATGACCACACAGCAGTTCGATGACTTAAATGTTGTCTCCCAGGAAGTTCTGATCAGCCCTGAGACGCTGAAAGCTGAACTCCCGATCAGCAAAGCCGCCGAAACAACCGTCGCCAATGGGCGCGCGGCAGTGCGCGATATCCTCGATCACAAAGATCACCGCCTGATGGTGGTTATCGGACCCTGCTCCGTTCACGATGTGGACGCCGCTATGGATTACGCCAAGCGCCTCAAGGCACTGGCAGACCAGGTCTCCGATACCTTACTGATTGTAATGCGTGTCTATTTTGAAAAGCCGCGTACCACAGTAGGCTGGAAAGGTTTGATCAACGATCCTCATCTGAACGATTCCTTCAAGATTGAGGAAGGGCTACATATCGGCCGCAAACTGCTTATGGATGTCGCCGAGCTGGGACTGCCCACCGCTACTGAAGCACTAGACCCGATTTCACCCCAGTACTTGCAAGACCTGATTTCCTGGTCCGCCATCGGCGCGCGCACCACCGAATCACAAACCCACCGGGAAATGGCCAGCGGCCTTTCTTGTGCCGTGGGCTTTAAAAATGGTACCGACGGCGGCCTGGAAGTGGCTATCAACGCACTGCAGTCTGTCGCCAATCCCCACCGTTTCCTCGGTATCAATAAACGTGGCCAGGTCGCGATTATTCACACAGCCGGCAATCCCTACGGTCATGTGGTACTGCGCGGTGGCAATGACAAGCCAAATTATGATTCGGTAAGTGTCGCCATGTGCGAGCAGGAGCTTCGCAAGTCCAAAATAGTGCCAAATATTATGGTGGATTGCAGCCATGCGAATTCCAACAAGAATCACGAGCTGCAGCCTTTGGTGGTAGACAATGTGACCCACCAAATTCTCGATGGCAACGAGTCGATTATTGGTATTATGGTGGAGAGCAACCTCAAAGCCGGCAACCAAAAACTCCAGCCGAATCTCCAGGATATGAAGTACGGTGTTTCTGTTACTGACAAGTGCATCGACTGGAAAACTACTGAGTCCCTGCTGCTGGGAATGGCTGAGCAGTTGCATGACCCCCTGAAAGTCCGCAACACCTAACATCCAAGCATCTGAGAGGCTCTTCAAGGGCCTCTTATCTGCCCCTAAAACTTCAGTACTTCCCAATTTGCACTCACCACTTGATCAAGCCCCTACAAAAAGAGTATTTTTGCCCTGCCGCAAAATACAGCTGTCGTATCTTTCCCCTACAGAGCAAGATAATAAATAAGCGGTTCAACTATCGAAGTCAGAGTCTGGCACCTGATCTTGGAACCTTTAGGAAAGTAGGAAAGCAGCAAATATGGAACTGCAGTCCAACAAAGTACTGGTTTATATATTTGGCGGATTTATTCTGACCTGGCTTCTCGTCAGTCTTAGTTTTGCTCTCGATGGAGGCTCTATCTTCTCATGGGTTGCCACCGCCTTCTGTGCATTCCTAGCGGCAATCACTTTTTCTTTTAAGACAACTCATTTTATCGATGGAGACACCAAACGATATATATCGAAAAGACGAGCCCTTTGGCATAGCTGGACCGAGACGCAACCTTTGGCAGTATTTAAGGGGGTTAGGGTCACTTCCTATGCACACCACCCTGAAGATACCCAGAAGAACCCTTCAAGCTGGCAGGTAACGCTAATCTTCCACGATAGCAGTATCAATAAAGCAATCCTGGCACAAGCATTTTCCAATAAGGAGGATGCACAGCTGTACGCAAACAAGCTTGCGCTATTTGCAGCGCTTCCACTGATGAACTAAAGCTTCCCATATTCGCTAGGGTACTAGCCACCTTCACTCTAACAGTTGCGCTTAGCATCATTGCTTTTCTGACCATCATGCCCAACCGATGCGGGCTAAGTTTGGTGGCATCAGTCCTGAGCGGGTGTTCGGCAAAGGAGATCTAGTGGAAATACACTTGATCATTGAAAACGATAAGCCAGAAAAAAATTAGTGGAATATGCTCATCGTTGCCGTCAAGCTGGCATATCTCTGCCGACAGTCGTAACTTCAGCACCCATCAATACTCAGATTTTTATTAATAGCAAAGCGATTGAACTTGAATAACCGATCTCGCAAGATAAGCAATCGGCCCAGAAATTTGCCGCAAGCCAAAACCTGCTACATCGATACCGCATACCTAGTACACGCTTGATTTTAGGTGTAATTCAACCAATTAACACAGCAATAAATTTTGACAAAATCAGGTCTTTGTCGATGCCTTACATTTCTTCAATTTATGGACTTCCGGTGACGTAATTCAAATAGGCATGACGTGCAACACAGATCTTCCCGATGAAAATTGAAATGCCTTCATCTATCTGTTCCCAAGCTTTAACAAAAATACTGTTAGCCTATAAATTTTATATCTATGATTGCTACGCGCTCCTCACTGCAAGGAAAATTCCGTATGAATAATTCTTTATTGAACTGAACGAAATCCCCACGAGACCAACGACTAAAGCGTTTCTCATAGGCAGAGCTGTATCTGTTCCATTTACAGGTAGATAATGTGTTATTAATCCGGTGATCTTACAGTTCCGTATCGCCCGGCGCCCTGCTTCAGGCTCAGATTGATTACATATGCAACATGAGGAACTATATTTCCGCCGGGATAAAATTTGATGTGAAAGCCAGATTTTTCAGTATCTGCCCGTAACTCCTATCTGCTCTAGCTCTTAAAACTATCCGAAGTATTACTCTGGGCTAAATGCATTAAAACTCCTGCTAATAGCAAACCAGGGATACTTTGCCAAATACCCCTGTTTCGATAGCAGCCAGCATTGCCAGCCCAGTTAAACTGCTGCCTCCAGCGAGGCACGATTACAGTAAGCCGCTCGCACTATCTCGCGAACCTCCACCGACAGCATCTTCACATCAGGCACCGCTGCACAGAGCGCTTTCGCTAACAACTGAGCCAGCGTTTGCCGCTGCTGGGTGGTTCGCCCCGATAGAAGGCTGCACTCGACATGAACAAAAGGCGCCGCAGTGGGACCTACCAAGTAATGCTGCACAGGCAACAAACGCACCTTGATATCATCTGGTTCGAATAAACTAGACTGATCGGCAGCCCGATGTATGGCACTCAACAAGTTGGGAATCTCTATCGATTCCAACAAAGTCGATGGGCACTGGATAACACAATGTGGCATAAATTTTCCTTAACAGTCGCTGAAAACAAGTGCTACATGGCCGGTGCAGGCAGTACATTGACCGGCTGCAGGTGACTAATTTTCCAGTTCAGGATATGAGAAACCCAAAGCCCATCAGTATCTACATAAAGTCCATGAACAAAACCAAATTGCTTTGCGCCCCGACCGGGCTCGCCCCGGTAGCGCAATTGCAGATTGCCAAAGAGATCATATTGTCTAACTTCCTCGGTCCGTGCATCGGTCATCCACAAGGTCTGGCCATCGAGCATCAGTACATAGGGGTAACCGACCTCTTTCCACTGGCTTAAATAAGCCCCGTTACTGTCAAAGACCTGGACCCGCTGATTCTCCCGATCGGCAATATACAGCTTCCCTTCGGAATCAATCACAATTGAGTGAGGGAAATTAAACTCCCCTGGTGCTGAGCCCTGGCTACCCCAGATTTTTACCAAAAGACCATTCTCATCCAGCTTTACAATCCGGCTATTGCCTTTATCCACCACATAAATATAACCGTCCGCATCCACTGCAACATCCTGGGGTTGGTTGAACAACACCAAGTTGTAGTCACGATCAAACCAGCCGGCACTGGCAGCCCCTCGCTTCCCCAGTACCATTGCCACTTCACCGCTGGGTGTGAACTTTAGTACCAGGTGCGTGGCAGTATCGGTCGTCCAGATATTGCCCTGCTGATCCACCCTCAAACCATGGGGGTTCTCAAACAGCCCCGCACCGATCTCCCTGACAAAGCGGCGCTGGCTGTCGAACTCCAGCAACGAATGCGCCCCTCGGTGAAGCACGATGAAATGTTTGCTTTTTGTACGATATACACCTGCCACCTCGCCGAACTGCCAAGTGTCAGGCAATTCAAACCCCCCGCTTTCAATATTAAATGCTGCACTGTCGGATGGAATATCCGCCAGTGCAGCAACACAGGGAAACAACAACAGGCACAACAGCTTACTAACTCTCATCAGAAGTCCTTCTTAACATATGAATCCGCCGGGCTATTGTGACTATTTCCCAATAATGTGTTAATAGTGCAATAATGACATTCACTATTTCCCAAAAAGAAACTATTGGGGGTTTTTTTGGACAGGTTCCACTTGATAACCGTGTTCAATACGGTGGCACAGCAGGGCTCATTCACCCGTGCGGCACGGGAACTGGGGTCTACCGTCTCTGCCGTAAGCAAAGCAATACGGCAACTAGAACAACAGCTGGGCACACGACTGATTCACCGCACCACCCGTTCGCAAAGCCTTACCGACGCAGGAAATGACTACCGGGTGACCACCGAGCGATTACTCAGTGAGCTGCGAGAAGTAGAGGAACGCCTTGGCAATACAGAGGGGCAACCTGCAGGTTTACTGCGTATTACCGCCCCGACAGCGCTCGGCCAATTCTGGCTGGCACCGAGACTCCCGCAATTTACTACCCGGTTTCCAGAAATCCGTCTGGAGCTCATTCTGGATGATCAGTTGCGGGACCTGACCTCTGAAGGGTTTGACTTGGCATTGCGCTCCCAACCGACTCCACCCCATTCAACCCTGTATTCAGACCAAATTGGCCACCACAAACGGTGCTTGGTTGCCGCCCCGGAGTATCTGGCAAAAACCCACTCACCCTCCTCACCAGAGCAGCTCAATGGGTTCAGACTTCTGTGCTACAAGAACAGCCGCGATCCACTCGCCTGGACATTTCATCAGGGACAGCAATCCGTCACCGTCGTCCCCAATGCACACCTTTCCGCCAATAATTACTATGCGCTATACCAGGCCGCCCTATCCGGCGTGGGCATTGCTTGTTTATATAATTATCTGGTGGATGGGGAGATCGCTGCAGGGCGCTTGATTGAAGTATTGCCCGACTGGCAACAATCCGGCAGGCCCCTCTTTGCGGTTTACCAACAGCGGCGAGCGGCCTCCGCCAAACTGGATGCTTTTTGGAATTTTCTGGAGAGTGCCTTTCAAAGAACCAATAGTCGTTAAAGATAGCTCTGCGATAATTTCTACAGCGCTCAATCACTCCTAGGCAGGCGTACCATCTCATTGGCGAGTACGGGAATCCCACTATAGGTTGCCTCAAATTCCCTAGTCACAAAAAAACCATATTTTCGATACAGATTTTTTACCGGATCGTTGGTCTTTGCTACATGCAAGAGAGCGGGCCCACTGATCTTTGCTAAAAGGTGTTCCAGTAGCGCACATCCTATACCCTCTCCGCGAGATGACGGATGAACAAACAGTGCCCGGATTTCATTGCCGTACAAAGCACAGTAGCCAACCACTTCACTCTTTTCATAGACATAAATATCGGACTCCATCAGGGAGGCGAAACGTTTTTTGTCCTCATCCAACGGCAGCAAGTCGAAACTGCGACTTTCAAAGCGCAGCTCATCCAGCTTTGAGCGAGAATAAATATCGAGCAAACATCGATAATCATTTTTGTTATATTTTCTAATCATCTTGATACTGAATCCTTTCGGGTACAGGTGCGTTCGGTGCCGGTTATTTGATTATCTCGTCAAATAACGTTACCAACAAGGACCATTCAAGACTCAAGCAGTGACTGTCGCCAAAAATAGAGTGCGGCCTTTAGATAGACGATACACCATACGAGTATTACTGAAGAATAACCTACGGAGCCGTAGCCTCAGTTACAAAATCACATTCAACCTGGAGTAGCCATCCCGATCACTTACACCGCAGTCACGGTAGGCGGCAAAGAAACTTCGGCCCCCTTTTCCTCCAGAGGTTCTGTAAATCCGAAATCCGCAAGTATCCCATACATGGCAGGCAACACTAACAGGATCAAAACCGTTGAACTACTAATACCAAATACAATACTGGTCACTAGTGGAATCCATATCTGAGCCTGTAAACTGGTTTCAAACATTAGGGGAAGTAGCCCCACTACAGTAGTTAAGGAAGTCAGGAAAATAGCCCTGAAGCGATCGCGGCTTGCCTGGCAAGCTGCACGGTGGACATCCATCCCTTCCCGAACTCTTCGTTTTACAAATTCCACCAGCAAAATAGAATCGTTCACCACAATCCCGGCCAAAGAAACAAACCCCATCATACTGGGCATAGACATATTCTTCCCCATAATCATCTGCCCTGCGAGCACGCCAATAAAGGCCAGCGGAATGGCAGTCATCACGATCACTGGCTCGGCATAGCTCCTGAACTGTAGTGACAGCAGCAAATATATACCAATGGCCCCAACCAGTAATGCCCTTCCCATCGACTGCCCGGTGATCAAGCTATTCTCGATCTCCCCTTTCATAGTGACCCACAATCCGGGGTACTCTTTTTCCATAAGTCTCCCCCTGAAATTGAATTTCATCGACTTCTATGCCCTGATACGCCGCACGCAATTGGCTTGCCACTGAGCTGGCATCCAGACCGGTGGAGTAGACTCCCTCGCGCATCTTGACGGTCAGCTGTGGCTTACCGGGACGCAAATCATCAAGCACATTGACAACACCCTCGTAACTGCGCAGCCAGTTTTGTAAGCGGATGGATATCGCTTTAAGCTGATTAATATCGAGACCAGCCAAGCGTAAATAAATGGGCCTACCCGCAGGCCCTGCTACCGGCTCCTTATAGAGAATTGCAATCGCACCGGGCACCTGTCCAGCAGCCTGACCCCACGCTTCCCGCAACTGGTTGATACCGGTATGCCGTACCTCTGCGGCCAATAGATCCACATTGATTGTGGCCACATGGGCACCCCCCTCAAACGCGTCAGCATTCACGCCATAGATAACACTGGTGTGGTTAATCAGCGGGGCAACTTCATTTTCTGAGAACTTTATGGCAACCCGGTTTAAAGCGTGCTTTTGGTAAGCGACCAGCTTCTCCATTTCCTCCAGAGAAGTCCCCTGGGGCATCAGGATTAGGGCTTGCAGTAAATTGCCTTCGAGCGTTGGGAAGCCCTCAAATTTGACAATCCCCGCCGGTAATAAACTGACCGTTAAAAAGAACAGCCCCAATACCCCACCAACAAAGGCGTAGCGATATTCCACTGCCCAATCAGCTGCGCGCCCCACTTCTTCACGCCAGCGCTCAAAGCGGCGGGCAAATTCGCGCTTCCAAGTGGGCACTTTTTCCCGACGGGAAAGCGCATGACGCAAGTGCGCCGGTAAAATCAGAAATGCTTCGATCAGACTGACCAGCAGCACCGAAATCAGAACAATGGGTAGCACCTTTAGCACCTGGCCCATATCGCCCCTGATAAACGCCAGACTGCCAAAAACCATCACAGTCGTCACAAAAGAAGAAATAACACCTCGAGCAACACGCTTGGTTCTCATAACCACCGCCCGTAGTGGCAAACGCCCATCGCGATACTCAGTCGCAATACTCTCCAACAATACAATGGCATCGTCCATCAAAATGCCAATAGCAATCAAAAGCCCCGCAAGGCTGATCATATTAATGGACACATCCATCATGGTAATCAGGGCAAAAGCGCCGAGAAATGACACCGGCAACCCCATCACTACCCAAAAGACATAATGACCGCTGAAAAACAGATAGAGAACTAAAGCAACCAGGATAAGCCCCTGCCACGCATTGGTAATAATCATCTGCAAACGATCGGAAACGATTGAAGCACTATCCTGGGTCGGGATCAGTTGTATCCCCTCAGGTAAGCGGACCATTTCCTTTTCTACAAACGCTCGCACCGCCTCCAATACTCGCAGGCTATTGTCCACAGTATTTTTCTGAATATTCAGTAACGCGGTCCGGCGTCCGTCAAAGGTAATTTTGTCTTCTTCTTTTTCAAAGCTATCCCGAATCTTTGCAATATCTCCCAGCCTGACTTCTGCCCCATCATGCCCTTTGATAACAATCAATGGTTCGAGCTCGCCAACCGTGCGCCGCTTTTCGGTAAATCGAATCTGGTATTCACGATTAGGGGTAGTCACCTTGCCACCAGGCATATCAATCGCCTGCCGATCGATGATCGCCGCAAGATCCGCAACACTGAGACCATATTGGCGCAAGCTGTGGTCAGAAATTTCCACCTGCAACTGGTCCTGAGATTCGCACCATCGGCACTGTTGGATCACGCAACAACTCGCGTCGGTAGTGTTCCGCCAGTTGATTCAGTTGCGGCAGAGGCAAATCAGCACTGATGGCGACACTGACCACTGATTGGGTGCGGCCCAACTCTTCAATCACAGGCTGCTCAGTTTCTTCTGACAGGGAATCAATACCGTCCACGGCTGATTCCACATCGACAAGAAACTGGTCCATATCACCGGTTTCCTGCATCTTGAGCGTCATCACGCCAAAATTGTCCTTTGCTTCGCAGCGCCGCTCCTGGATAAAACTGACACCGTCGGTTGCCTCTTCAAGGGGAAGGCAAATACTGTCCTCCACTTCCGTGGCCGCAGCGCCAGCGTAGGGCACCGAAACTCGCACCTCAAATTTCTCAATTTCCGGCATGGTCTCCCGGTTCATGGTGGGCAGAATCAGTAAGCCCGCGAGCATCAACGCCACCATTAAGAGGTTGGCGGCGGTAGGGTGCGCAGCAAAAAAACGAATCACGGTTCAAACCCTCCCTCCGCTGCGAACCATTTTGACGATTCCTCCCCGAGCGTAAAAACCGCTACGGGCATGCCATTCAAGGCCGGTATCACATCGGTAACAATCACCTTTTCCCCAGACTCCAGGCCCGAGCGAATGATGGTGGTGTCATCCTGGTGATAATCTACTTCGACGGGGCGAATCCGCAATTGATTATTTTGCACCAGATACACCCTCCCCTCGTCCAGAGCGGGCGATGAGGGAGCCAGCAACTCCACTCTCGTGTACATGCCGAGAAATAACGGCGGCTTTGCCTCAGATACGGTGTGACGATAGAGGTCATCGACAGCCATAACTATGGGCAGCGTTCGACTAATCCGATCCAGTGTTTCCCCCAGTCGCACAACCCTACCTCGCCACTCTCGCTTCCCCCGGCCTCCCACCAGCGTAACCCGCGCCTCCAAACCGAGGAGCGCTTCCGACAAGTCATCAGGGCTTAATGTCCGAGCTTCGGGAAGTTGCAGGTTGCGAAAAAGTGGCGCAGCTTGAACCATTGGCAGCTCAGCAGAGATTTCCACCTGATCCACGCCACTGGCGTCAAAAAGCCGTGCGCCACGGGAAACATACTGCTCTTTCTCTATATGAACCTGCCCGATTCGCACATCGTAGGGAAGGCTTACCTGAGTGCGCCGCAGATCATATTGGCTATCGCGAACCATTGCTTCAGCGCGGTTAATCTGTGCTTCAAGTACTTTTCGTTTAGTGGGAAACAGCGAAAGCTGACTTTGCTGTGTTTGAAGATCCTGGCGCAGGCTCAATACGTTTCGTTCTTCTGAATCAGCTGTAGAGCGGGATACACTCCCCTTGACTGCCATTTTTTTCTTGCGCGATAACTCCCGCTCTCCAAGCTCAAGTGTACGCTGGGCAATCTCCAGCGAGCGACCACTATTCGTCTTTTCTACTTCCAGTTCTTGCAAATTGGCTCGATGCACTGCCAAGTCACTCTCTGCCTGGGGCACCGCTAGTTGATAGTCCGCATCATCGATGCTCAATACCCGAGTGCCAGCGGGGATCATACTGCCTTGTTTTAAGTTGGGCGAGATGTAGATCACTTTTCCACTCACCTCTGCATTGGCCTCCAGAAAGGTGCTCGGGTGGACCTCTCCAAATGCGATAACCCGAGCACGTAATGGCGTTTTCTGCACCTCAATCACCTGCACAGGGATAACGGCAACTTTCGTTTCAGCGCGCTGTGGTTGTTGTCGAAAAGAAACCAGAAAGATTGCAATAGAAATACCGATAAGCATCAATATCGGTAGTATCCAGCGCCGTTTTACCAGAGCCGGCCGCTTAAGCATCATTTATGCCTCTTTCGGAGGCGGACAATTAAACCTGAATGGCGATCGCATTGGGAAGGTACTTGCTTTTTTGAACTAATCACTGTCTCGAGCCTGGCGTGGATAAATTGAACTAAATAGCTTCTATATAATGATAATTTACAAATAGTTAAGAAAACGATATGACCAGCCACACACAGGACCTACTTCCGCGCGCGAAATACTGTAAATCGAAACTACTTTTATAGGAAAGTGAAGAATAGCAAGTTGGATATTCGGCCAATACCAATGAGTTCACACTACCATTCAATGCATAAAGAGACGTTAACCCCTGCCTCCGCTCAAATATAAACAACACTCAAGTTAATTTGATGAAAATTCGGTATTACCGACAAAATATATACAGGCAAAAAACTCTCACAACGCCAAGACAACTTGGGTCCTCAGCTCAAAACGACCGTATGCGACACGTCACCAGTCAATATCACGACTTATCCAACCTGTATCTCTGCAACTTTCAGAAAATTTGAACGCACCCTCCGAAATACACCCGATTCCCCTAATCGGCCGCTACCCTAGTCTATGCTTGGGCTAACAAATACTGACCCAACTGACAACGGGGGGGGAATGACCAGTAACAAAGAAACCTCAAAGGCGCTCCTGGAATTATGGGCTGACAATGTTCCGCAAAAATCCACAGATTATCTTTCACCTAACTATATAAATCATCAAATCCCTGATACTAGCGACTCCATATCAACAATATCGGTTAAAGAGTGCCAGGATCTGGTTACTGAATTTCACAAATGTTTCGCCGATGTCAATATGGAAATACTGCTTCAAGTCGCTGAGGGAGATTACGTCTGTACTCGCTGGAGAGTAACCGCCACCCAGACCTCGAATTTTTTGCAATATGACGCCACAGGAAAAACCAGCACTTGGAACGGGGTCCATACAGATCTTTATAAAGATGGAAAAATGATAGAAAGCTGGGTAGATTGGGATAAGTTTTCATTCCTTGAGGGCCTGGGGCTGGTAAAATAGGCGGAAATTTGACGATAGACCGCAGATAAACTGTATAGGCTCCGTTCGCTGTTATCAAAAGCGGCGCCAGTATTTTTTCTTATTAACAATGGCTAAATAACAATGCCAAATGTTCTACTGACCGGTTTTGGCCCTTTTGAAAACACACCGGTAAATCCCGCTGAAGCCGTTATGCGGGTTCTGGACGGGACCCGAATTTTAAATTCAGATATCTGCGGACTTTTAGTACAAAACAACTTCTTTGAAAGTATCGATACTGTCACCGATGCCATTGCACAAATGAGGCCGCAACTGGTGATTATGATGGGCGAATATGGTGGTCGTGCAGAGATTACCGTAGAGCGTATTGCGCAAAACTTCAATGATTCGACTCGCTACAGTCTCAAGGACAATCGGGGAATGGAACTGCAAGGCGAACCCACTGTGGAAGATGGCCCCGCAGCCTATCGCAGCAATCTCCCCCTTCGGGCCATGGTCAAAGCTATGCGATCAGCGGGAGTTCCCGCAGATATTTCAGATAATGCGGCCACTTTTGGCTGCAATCATCTTATGTATGGTGTGCTCCACTATGTGGCAGTGAATCAACTGGATATTCTAACAGGCTGGATACATCTCCCCCGACTTCCCGAGATCGCAGCGCTACCCGAAAACCTTGGCACCCCCAGTATGTCCAGAGAAACCGCCGCTCTCGGTGTACATGCCGCGATCGAAGCTGCGCTTACACACCCTCAGGATATCAATGAGCCAATTCCATCCCGGCTCCAGATATAGAGGCAACCTGGACACTGAAATCAGGGCTGTCCCATATAAATCGGTGTAAAAACGAACAGAATAGACCTAAAATAG
>NZ_JALBWM010000010.1 GCF_023895975.1 Microbulbifer okhotskensis | reverse complement strand
ATTCTAGGTCTATTCTGTTCGTTTTTACACCGATTTATATGGGACAGCCCTGCCTTCCGGGATGAAGTTTGTACAAGATCCTGACAACCCAGCTCATTATTTACTGGCAGTAACAGAACGCATGCGAGTTGATGAACTCGTTTTCAAACTAAGATCTATATCTGATAGAATGGCCATCATGACAGACCTGCAACTGGAGGCTTATAAAAGTGCTTAAATTTAAAGAATCTGAGTCTGATGCTAAAAGCCTCGCTTTACATTATGCCAAAGAAATGAATGATGAACTTCTTGAAGAGTTTATAAATTCGAAAGTACAAATTAATTCGAACGAAATGGCAGTTTCATTGACCGAATCATTTTGGGAAATGACAGACTTAGCAATCAAAGATAATGAAGAGCAAAAAATCATAGAGGGAATTACTGATATAGAGTTCTGGATGCATAAACTCTTTAACAAATTCTCTGGCTACATGCTTATTAATGGTTTTGAAGAAGTTTGGGAAAGCACATCAAGTAAGATGCGCGCTAACTAAAGCTAGCCATAACGATTGCCTATACCTTCTTTTTAAGTGAAGTGGTTTAGAATTAATATAGCTATTAGCAACAATTCTGGACTCCCACCAAATAGAGTAGCGACCAGAGCAATAGTAGCAGGTGAAAAAATTGGTATTGGGTATAAAAAATCGGTAGTGTTCAGAATTCTGTGTCATTTCTTTACTATTAGCAAAAAAGAGATGACCCATGACCAAACCTACTTTCGATATGAACGCTGCCGTTAAGGCGCTGCGTGAGGGCAAGGATCTCAGCGGCAAAGATGGCATCCTCACCCCACTGATAAAACAACTCACTGAAGCGGCCATGCAGGCGGAATTGGAGGAGCACCTCGCCAGCGAGGACAAGCCCAACCGCAAGAATGGTACCACCTCGAAAACCATGAAAAGCCCGGTCGGTAGCTTCGTACTTCAGACTCCGCGGGACCGTGCTGGTACCTTCGAACCTCAAATCGTCAAGAAGCATCAAGCCCAGCTTACCGACGAACTGGAGCGCAAAATCACTGCCTTGTTTGCCTTGGGCAACAGCTACCAGGACATTCGTACACATATTGCCGATATCTACGGAATGGAGCTTTCCAACGGCACCATCAACACTGTTACAGACAAGCTGCTGCCTGAGCTTCAAGCCTGGCGTGAGCGTGATTTGGAGGCTATTTACCCTATCGTCTGGCTCGACGCTATTCATTATAAGATCAAGGAAAATGGCCGTTACGCTAGCAAGGCTATTTACACGATTCTTGGTCTTAATATCGAAGGCAAGAAGGAGTTGTTGGGGCTCTATTTATCCGATCAGGAAGGCGCCCACCACTGGTTGAGCGTTCTAACTGATCTCCATAACCGTGGGGTCAAAGATATCCTGATTGCTTGTATCGATGGCTTACAGGGCTTTCCCGAGGCCATAGAGAGCATCTACCCAAATACCGAGATCCAGCACTGTATCATTCACCAGATCCGCAACTCGCTGAAGTATGTAGCTTCAAAAAATCAGAAGGCCTTTATGGCTGATCTTAAGTGCGTCTACAAAGCGGCAACGCTCAATGCCGCCGAGCATGCCTTAAATGAGTTGGAAACGAAGTGGGGTGACAAATATCCGATGGTGATCAAGTCGTGGCGCGGCAAATGGACAACTCTCTCGGCCTACTTTAAATACCCGGAATATATCCGCACTCCGATCTACACGACTAATGCGGTGGAAGCCGTACACAGGCAGTTCCGTAAGCTGACCAAAACCAAGGGTGGCTTCGCCAATGAGAATAGCTTACTGAAGCTTCTGTACGCCGGTATACTAAAAGCCTCCGAGCGCTGGACGCACCCGATTCAAAACTGGAATCTGACGCTGTCACAACTAACGATCCACTTTCCAGATCGGCTGGAGAAATAATCAGCCTCTGAGTCTATTGAAGCTTTATTGCCCTGGAAGCTTCGAGGTATAACAGGTGCAGAGCTGCCGAATAAATTAAAGGGTGGGGTTAACTTAGCGTCTACCGATTTACCACGTGCACAAACCGTTGTGGATATGCCTTGGAATCTTCAGGGTATAACGGAAGCAGACCTATCGAAAAGATAAAAAATGGGGGGGGTAGCTGAGCTTTTACGTCTATGAAAGTGCAGGGCTAGAGTGTTTACATAGTTACAAAGTTTATGGGAAAAATGGTTTTCTTACGAAATTGGTGGTGAAGCATGATAGGGCAAAATAACCGGCTGAGAAGGTTGTCAAGTGGCTGTAGTTCATCGCGTTTTGATGGGCTGTCACTTGTTATTCCGGGTGGTTATTTAGCTTATTTTTAGCCCATATCTTAAGATTGGCAAGAATAACGCTGGATAGAGGGTAACCTAAAAGCCTACAATTTTTGACAGCTGACAATAGATTGTTATATACAGTGGTGGTAGATAAATCAAGATCTTCTTGTTTGCATAGTAAAGTGTATAGAAGTTCTTCTTGCTTTCCTATTGAAAATTTATGATGGGTGGGAATCATTTCTTCTAGGCCCAACTTGATAATGGCATCGCTACCTGAAAAAACGCCATCACCTACCGCATAAACAGGCTTTTCGTATATCAGTGTTTCTAATAAAACGGTACTATTTATCCCCAAAATACAGTTAGACTTTGAAATCAATTGGTGTAATGGGGTTTCGTTGTCGAGTTTTACCCGGCTATTCCTAGGCAGGAAATTATGTAAGGATCTGCGGTCAAGAGGATGCTGGCGTGCAATAATATTTATATTCGGATCTACACGAGGTTCTACCCATTTAAGAAAGTCATTCATTGTGGGAAATGGGGAAAATTTTGTGATATTAGTGTCAGTTTCTAACTGAAGTGGGATAAAGACATATCCATTATCGGATATATCGTTGCTCTTATATTTTTCCCTATATGATAACTTCCATTGAATTACATTTTGGCGTTCTTCTAAGCTGATATCTCTGGGTTTTGTAAATGAAATTTCACTTTGCGCATTTACTCCAAGGGGGTCCTCATAGTATGTGCCTGCCTGAGGAAACCATCCAGCCTCCAAAAAAGAGAATTTTTGATTTGGATTCATATTGCGAGCAAGATCTATGAAGTTCTGCTGGTAATGGGGTAAGCCATTCCAAATTATTATTTTTTCGGGTTTGTAGCTTTCTAATGCTCTTTTGAAATAGGCTGTTCGATAGTGTTTTATATGTTTTAGAGTTTCTCGCGGATTTTCTATGAATTTTTTTTCGAGGGTTTTATTTCTGGGGATGGCGGCGAAATTAAAGCCACTTGTTGCGATTTTTGCCTTTATTATGTTTGTGCAATTGACGCTATGTGGGTGATTAATGTGATTTCTGCTGAGGAGTTGTACCTCTTCTTCAACCAATAGCAAAATAGAATTTCCGAGTTCGGACTCTTTGCGTGCAATTGCCAATATTACATCTGCGCGCCGAATGTCTGGCATCGGTTCATATATCAGGATGCGCATTACTTTTGTGACTCTTCATAAGCTGCCACTACAACTTTGCTATCACCGTAGCGGGCTACAACACCATTTTCAATCCATAGGGCCTTATTGCAAAGTCGCTTTACAGTTTCTGCGGAATGAGAAACTAGGACTATAGTATCTCCTGAGGTGATTTTCTCTCTCATCACCGCCTCTGACTTTTTTCTGAATCTTGAATCCCCGACGGCCAGAATCTCATCAATGAGTAAGACGTCGGTTTTTAAGTGGATTGCTACGGCCATTCCAAGCCGCTGCTTCATGCCTGTAGAGTAGTTTTTGACTGGTTGATCAAAAAAACTTCCAAGCTCAGAGAATTCATCGATTTCATTGAGCTTGCTGACAATATGCCGCTTTTTCAAACCCATCATCATACCGCTGATGACGGCGTTTTGGCGGCCAGACAGGTTCTGATCATAGCCGACTGTCAGGGAGAGCAGCGCGGTTCTGTGACCGTGATTGACCACCTTCCCGCTATCTGGTTTGATAATGCCATTTAGCAGGCGAAGCAAGGTGCTTTTGCCTGCACCATTTCGGCCGATAATCCCGAGCGAGTCGCCCTTATACAGTTCGAAACTGATATCTTTTAGCGGGCTATATACACTGGTAGCGCGAGTAAATGGAATTCCCGAGCGATAGGTCACCCGTATATTCTTGAGGCTGATAGCCGATTTCTTTCTTTCATTCATCGTTGCATTAATGCCCTGGCGAATACGGGGTTAAGTTTATTCATCAATAACCTGGCTAGCGTATAAAGTGTTAAAACGGCACAGCCGTAAATCGCCAAATTGAATATATCGGGTGCCTGGTTATACATTAATACGTCACGATAACTTTGAATAATCCAGATCATCGGATTGTATGTGAGAATATTTTGGGCGCTTTCCGGAAGAGAGCTGACAGTATAGAGAATACCCGAGCCATACATGCCAAGCCGTAGCAAGTGGGGGAGCAAATTGGATAAATCCGGTATAAATGGAATCAGCATGCTGGCGATCAGGCCGCACGCATAGTTCAACAAAAACTGAACTCCTAAAATTAACGGAAGGTAGATGTAGCTTAATGTAGGGGGATACCCCATAACCCAAAGACCGATCAGTAGCAGCGAAAAAACAATACTGAATTTGAAGGTGTCCATGACGATATTGATTGAGGGGAGTACCACCTTAGGGAAATTGACCTGGCTGATTAATGCATGATTTTGAGTGATTGCGGCAGAGCAGTGGTTGACACATTGAGCAAACCACTGCCAGACAACCAACCCCACCAGCAGGAAGGGAATAAAATCTTCTGTTCCCCGTTGAAATACCACGCCAAAAATAAAGTAATAGATCGCCATTGAGAAAATTGGTTCTATGATCCACCAGAGGAAGCTTAAATAGGTTTTTGAAGCTTCGGATCTCAAATTACAGAGCGCCTTATAGAAGACGATATCTCTATGGTGTTTTTTCAGAAAAATCACAGGATTACAACACTTTTTGGTATTCGGTTAATATTTCTTTCGACACTGCTTCGGAGGATAACCCTAAAGTCGGGTAGCCTATTTTCGATATGTCTTTTTTTGCTACGCTTAGCAGCTCTCTCAGTCGCCTCACATCATTGACCGGGAATACGGCAGCTGGAGGAAGAAGTTCCGCGCAGCCTGGTATATTGGAGGCGAGAACGGGCCTTTTCCTAGCTGCTGCTTCAAGCAATACTTGCGGTTGATTTTCTGGTGAGTTACTAGGTATTACCAGGACATTCACAGAGTCTAGAAATTCTTTACTTTGCGGTTCGTTAAGTTCGCCAAAATACTGGGTATTTTTATAGGTGTTTAGGCACTGTTTTGCATATTTCTGAGCGGATGTTTTTCCGGCGACCTTGAGTGTTATTTTTGAGTCACCAAGGTCGTTTAGTGCATGGATAAGGGTATGCAGGCCCTTGTGTGGGGCAAGGGCCCCAAGAAACCCCACTACAAATGAATTATTATTCGTTTGTCGAGAGCAGTTTGTTTCAAACCAAGTGTTCGACAGACCCGCAGGAATGTATTGGCTATTGTTAAGTGAGAAGTATTCCCTAATCAGCCTCTGACTTGTTTTGGAGAGGCAAATTACCTTTTTGGCTTTATTCAGGACTGAGATCAGTATTTGTTTGCGATCTTTATCTTCTGGCTGGGCAGTAAATTGAGCATTCTTCAAGTGCAGAATTTTGGCGATACAATTTCTGGCAGCAGGGAGCTGAGAGGCAACTTTAACCAATCTGTTAGGATGTGTTTCCGCAATACAACGGAAGCAGGTTTCTTGCTCGGAAAAACCTGAGCAGAACTCGCCGGACTTAAGCGTCAATGTATGCTTTGGGCAGAGCCACCAGAAGTCGGTGATCGAGATAAAGTAAGGGATGCCAAGCTTTTGGGCGGCGTTTAGCAAATTGACGCCAATATGGGCTGGATTCACCATATGCACCAAGTCAGGTTTCAGCTTTCTAAGCAGGCTTTGGCAATTATCAATTGAGTCGCCTCCAGTGGTGCCCCAACCAAATGTCGGAAGTTTGATTAGCTGAAATTCCCCTTCGTCAATAAGTGAGCGATCGGTTAGTATCTCCTCCGGGTCACCGCCAGCAACCACAATATCGCATCCCTGCTCACTTAAATCACGCGCGAGGTTGCGAATATACTTTTCAGTTCCCTGATTATATCCGGGCCCGAATTGCATAGTACAAAATAGTATTCTCACATTGACACCGGGGTTACTGGAGCGGTTATCATACCCTAATACGTTATAAAACAATAGGTTATCTGCGGGGCTTTGGTCTCGCTATTAAGTGAGTCTCCATTGATCCCCAATCCTGAAATCCTGCATTGCTACAGAACCTTTTATCCTGAATCTCAGGGTGGGGTCGAACAGGTAATTCTAGAGATTGCACAAAAAACGGACAAATGTGGCGTCCTGACTCTGGCGAACTCTCCTTTACGTTTGAAGTTGAATGAGCAGTTTCCTGTGACTGCAAAGCGGCGTTGGTTTTCGATTGCTTCATGTTGTGTAGGGCCTGGGCTTTTTAGGGCTTTGTATCGCTCAAAAGCTAAGTTGTTGCATTTTCATTTTCCCTGGCCGTTCGGTGACCTGTCATATTTCCTGGCTGGCAGGTCACGCCCACTGGTGGTGACCTATCATTCCGATATCGTCAGGCAAAGGGTGCTAGGTACCTTATATCGACCTTTGATGCACTGGTTCCTGGGCCGGGCAGATCGTATCGTGGCAACCTCATATAATTATCTGGAAACTAGTCCAGTTCTTGCCGCTTATCGGGACAAGGTAAAGGTAATACCTCTTGGGGTTTCTGAGCAAGGGTATCCTGAGCCCTTGGAGAATGCTTTGGTAGACGTTGAGATGCAGTACGGCAAGGATTTTATGTTGTTTGTTGGTGTGCTCAGGTATTACAAGGGGCTGGAGTACTTAATCCGGGCCGCTGTGAATCAGCCCTATCGTGTTGTTATAGCCGGTAAGGGTCCCGAGGCTAAACGCCTAAAATCGCTGGTGGATAAACTTGGGGCAAGCAACATATATTTTTCTGGGTTTGTCAGTGATGAACAGAAAGTGGCACTGATGAAATTATGCCGGGCAGTGGTCTTCCCCTCTCATTTGCGCTCGGAGGCTTTCGGAGTAACTTTGATTGAAGGGTTGATGAATAGTAAGCCCCTTATCTCCTGTGAAATTGGCACTGGGACCAGTTTTGTTAATCAGGATGGAGAAACTGGGCATGTTGTGAAGCCGGCTGACCATCTCGCACTGCGTAAAGCGATGAATGGTTTGTGGTCCGACCCTGTGAAAGCAGGGGAAATGGGGCGCGCTGGTCGTTGTCGTTACGAGAGGTTATTTACGGCTGACAAAATGGTCGCTGCTTATCATCAGCTCTATCGGGAAGTTCTCTTGGTGAGGGGGCTAGTAGATTAGTGGCCAGAATAATGGTGGATATCTAGCCATTTTTAATTCCCTTCATGTTAATTGGGCGTTACATCTCTGCAATATTGGAACGCATGCTGAGAGGTGAGCACTTTTGGTGCCCGTGCAGTCATCAGTCGCTCCTGGTTGATTTTCAATATCTTCCTAATGTGACGGTACGATCGGGGGGATTAAGTTCGTTCTTTGCTCGGGTGGTTTTCCTTCATATCTGTGTTCGGAAGCCTTTGGGGTCACTTTGGTTGAGGGGCTTTTGGCAGCTAAACCGCTGAGTTGTGAGACGGGGACTGGAACCAGTCTTGTGAATGAGAGTGGGGTGATCGGTCATGTAATTCCCCCATCGGATAGCGAGGCACTCAGAGAGGCCATGAATGACTTCAGTTCCATCCATAAAAAGACCAGGGTTATGAGGCATGCTGTTCCTAAGCGTGACGAGGCGCTGTTCACAGGGGAGAATATGTACATTGTTTATCAAGAACTTTACCGGGAATTGTTTGGGTATGATGTAGATAGTGTTGTGACTAAGTTCGATAGGGGTTCCAATGCTTAGGATAGGGGTTGATGCCAGGCCGCTTTCAGTTGCCACTACTGGGATTGGCCGTTACACGGAGGCTCTTATTGAGCGTATGCTGAAGAGTGGAGATCAGTGGTTTCTGTACAGCGACGCTCCCCTCCCGGATAGGTTTTATACGATCGAGAATGTGGTCGTACGCTCGGGGAAGATTGGACGCAAATCCCTGGGTACACTTTTTGCCCAAGCCCGCTTCCCGGGTTGGGCCAAGCGAGATGATGTGCAGGTGTTTTGGTCGCCAAGGCATCATTTGCCGTTGTTGATGCCGTCTTCGGTTAACCAGGTTGTAACAATTCACGACATGGTTTGGCTGCGCTTTCCTGAAACCATGTCTGTTTTCGGTAAGTACCTGGAGAGGGGTTTGATGCCTCCTTCAGTACGTTTAGCTCATACAGTTATCGCTGTGTCACAGTTCACAGGCGATGAACTTGCAGAGTTACTGCCGGAATCCGTAGTGAAAACAGTCGTTATTCCCGAGGCCCCATTTCTGCAAAATTCAGAAGCCCGGGTTGATGGTGAGTATTTCTTGTTTGTGGGTACTCTAGAACCCCGCAAGAATTTAGAGCGCTTACTTACAGCATATCGAGCTTATGTGGATACAGTCTCATCTGAGCCTCTGCCATTATACATTTGTGGCGGGCGTGGCTGGGGGTTGCCCCGGCTAAGTGAAATTATTGCTGAGCTGGGGATAGGCAAAAACGTAAAGCTACTGGGTTATGTGCCTGATCATGATTTGAGCGGCCTGTATCGGAGCGCCAGGGCGCTGCTTATGCCGTCGATCTATGAGGGATTTGGGCTGCCTATTGTTGAGGCATTTTCGCAAAATACTCCGGTCATGACCTCCGAAGCTGGAGCAATGCGCGAGGTTGCAGGTGGTGGAGGCTTGTTGGTAGACCCGCTCTCGGTTTCGAGCATGGCGGATGGCATTATCCAGCTGCATTCAAACCTGGGCTTGGTTCACGATCTTCAGCGGGCTGCTGGAGCCAGAGTTTCGGAATTTTGCTGGGGTCAGGCGGCAAAGGATACCTTGAAAGTGTTGGAGCAGGCTGCTGCTGATAGGTAGCTTTTTAGTATTTCTTTCTTTTGGCGGCGTATGGTCGTACGCCGTATCTCACTTTTAAAACAGTTTTTACATGGTTGCAGTGCTTCTATCAGCTTGCGCCTGTATCAATAGCATTCATGTATCCCTGAATTTATTTATGTCTCTTACTTGAGCGGATTGCTTTGTGGTCTTTGTAGTGACAGCTGGCTGTTTTTTAGTTTGATGGACATGTGGTGGGGTAAACTAAGGAGTTGTTGGAATCTATTTTGCTAATAGGATTCGGTTTTCTGCTTGTGTAAGGCTCCCAGATTAAATGGTGGGCCCCGTTAATATTGCGATCTACAGCTATTATTCATCCTGCCTTTATGTTGAAAATTCCGCCCTTCCTGCTTGGTAACTTATGTGGGTGGTTGCTAAATGTGGGGATTGTGCTAATCGTTTAGTTTGTGCGTGATGATTCAAATGTCTGGCAACGTCTATTATTGGTGCTGTAATGCGGGTCAAATTTTCGGTGATTATTCCGGTTTACCAGCAGTGGCATTACATTGACGAGTTGCTCCGCTACTTGGAGCTTCAAGAGGTTTCAAGGGGGCTTTTTGAGCTTATCCTAATATCAAATGATGGTGAGCTGCCGCTCACTTTAAGAGAGTGCAGCTACCGAATCAAAGTCGAGCAATGTGAAAAGCCTGGTTCTTATGCGGCAAGAAATAGGGGGGCGCAGTTAGCCGGTGGGGAGTGGCTTGTATTTACGGATGCTGATTGTTTGCCTGACCCGAAATGGATTGCTGAGATTGAAAAAGGTCTCAGCAACTCAGTAGGAAAGGGCGAAGTCTTTGCTGGTAATATTCGAATGCTCAAGCAGTGTGAATTTTCCAGCATTTATGAGGTATATGATTTTGTCAAAGGAATACCCCAGGAGGTTTACGTATCTGCTGGCGTTGCCGCGACAGCAAATTTAATTGTGGAAAAATCACTGTTTATAAATTCGGGTGGTTTTGATGAGCGCTCTTATTCATGTGGCGATTTTGAGTTATGTAAGAGGTTGCGTGAATTAGGGTGTCGATTGTTGTTCTTGAGGCTGGCTTTCGTTTGTCACCGGGTAAGAAGTACCTGGCCTGCTGTTTCTACGAAGGCGCGACGTATTAAAGGTGGGCAGTTTCTTACCAGTGGGGGGGGGGGTAGGCTTCGAGTGGTTATTTTTACACTCCTTCCACCGATAAGGTCGATTCTTTATTTCTTAAGGATGAGGAATGTATCAATTAAGCATCGGGTACTGGCTATTTTAGTACAGCTAAGGTTGTGGGGGGTGGAAATTACAGAGTTGATACGCCTAATAGTTGGGGCGAATCCAGAGCGACGTTGATCCGTGAGAATATAGTTTATTAAAGAGGGGTTTGGTGTGGTGCAGTAGTATTTTGGAGAATTAATAATTCTAACAGGCTGGAAATGGATGAAAAAAGCACTAATAACAGGTGTTACCGGTCAGGATGGTTCTTATTTGGCTGAGTTTTTATTGGCTAAGGGGTATGAGGTCCATGGAATAAAAAGACGGTCCTCCTCATTTAATACGAGCCGTATAGATTATTTATATCAGGGGCCGCAGGATAGTGGCCGGAGATTTTTCCTTCACTATGGGGATCTGACGGATGCCAGCAATTTGACCCGGATACTTCAAGAGGTACATCCTGATGAAATCTATAATTTAGGTGCGCAATCTCATGTGGCGGTGAGTTTTGAATGTCCGGAGTATACGGCAAATGTTAATGCTCTTGGCGCTTTGAGGATACTTGAAGCGATACGGCTTTTAGGGTTTCAAGAAACCAGATTTTACCAGGCCTCAACTTCTGAACTTTATGGGGCTCCCCAAGTTTTCCCTCAAAATGAGGATACGCCTTTTAACCCCCGCTCTCCATACTCAATTGCTAAATTATTTGCCTATTGGACTACGGTAAATTTTCGTGAGGCCTACGATTTGTATGCTTGCAATGGGATTCTGTTCAATCACGAATCTTCACGGCGCGGAGAGACTTTTGTTACCCGAAAAATTACTCGGGGATTGGCAAATATTGCTCAGGGCTTGGAGCAATGTTTGTACTTGGGAGATTTGAATGCATTTAGAGATTGGGGGCATGCAAAAGACTATGTTGAAATGCAGTGGTTGATGTTGCAGCAAGAGAGTCCTAGGGACTTTGTTATCTCCACGGGATTGCAACATTCCGTAAGAGAATTTTTACATTATTCGGCTCAGGAGCTAGGAATAACAATAGAATTCAAGGGGAGAGGAGATAGGGAGGTGGGTATTGTCTCTTCGGTTGTAGGGGAAAGTGCACCTGCAGTGAGGCCCGGAGATAAGATTATTCAGGTTGATTCGCGCTATTTTCGCCCCGCAGAGGTGGAGTCCCTAATGGGAGATGCCTCATTGGCACGGCAGGAGCTGGGTTGGGCTCCAAAAACATCCTTGAAGGAATTGATTGGTGAGATGATTAGCCATGACTTGAAGGAGGCAAAACGAAACTTGTTGCTCACCAGGAATGGCTACCGTGCTGATCTTATTTGTGAGGAATAATTTATGAATCAACCCCAGAGAATTTTTGTTGCCGGGCATCAGGGTCTGGTTGGTTCAGCTCTGCTCAAAAGGCTAAAGGCGGCTGAAAATTGTAAAGTAATTACCTGTCCCCGAGACTCTCTGGATTTGATGGACCCTCGTGCGGTTGCTGATTTTTTTCACAGTGAATCGATCGATGTCATTTATTTGGCTGCAGCGAAGGTAGGGGGGATATTGGCGAATAGCAAGTTCCCCGCTGAGTTTATTCATCAGAACCTGATGATTCAGGGCAATGTCATTCATGAAGCTCACAAGGCAAATATCCAGAACTTGTTATTCCTCGGATCATCGTGTATTTACCCGAAAAATGCCCCCCAACCTATACAGGAAAAAGACCTTCTTAGAGGGGGGTTGGAGTCGACCAACGAGCCTTATGCGATCGCCAAGATTGCTGGAATCAAGTTGTGTGAGTCTTATTCTCGGCAATATGGGCGAAATTATCGCAGTGTGATGCCAGCTAACCTGTATGGTCCTCATGACCACTTTAGCTCTACGGGTTCCCATGTTATCCCGGCTTTAATGCAGCGTTTTCATATCGCCAAGGTGAAAAGGAAGGAGGTTGTGAATGTTTGGGGGAGCGGTAATGCTCGCCGCGAATTCCTGTATGTGGAGGATATGACTGATGCGTTGGTCTTTACTATGAATTTAGAGGATGCACGGTATAGATCCGTTACGGAGCCCATGTGTTCCCATTTAAACTTGGGCACTGGAAGTGATTGCACCATCAAGGAGTTGGCCTATCTGATTGCGGAAGTCATTGGGTTTGATCGACGCATCGTTTTTGATCGGTCTATGCCTGATGGCGTGCCCAGAAAATTACTGGATACTTCGAAATTGTCAAGGTTGGGGTGGGGGGCTCAGACTTCACTAAGGGAGGGGCTGACAAAGACGTATGATTGGTATGGGGAAAATTTATATTGAGATAGCCTTGCATATCGTAATTTGTACTAAAATTCTCAAGAGTAGTTTTACTTTTCACAAAAAGACAGCTTGAGATTTTCTGTGATAAAAATAAGCCTGATTACCGTTTGCCTTAATAGCGCGGAAACTATCCGTGACACAATTCGGTCGGTTCTTGCTCAAGATTATGCGGATATCGAGCACATTATTATTGATGGCGGCTCCACTGATGGCACGCTAGAAGTTATTTTAGAGTTTAAAGATCGCGTAGCAGTTATTGTTTCTGAAAAAGATGGTGGTATCTACGATGCGATGAATAAGGGGATTCGTTTGGCATCTGGGGATATTGTTGGCACTATAAATTCAGATGATGTTTATACAGATAATCGTGTTATATCCAGTGTGGTCCATGAATTTTTGATTTCGGAGGCCCAGTCTGTTTATGCGGATTTGGAGATTGTGGATCGCAACGACTTAAGTGAGCGGGTTCGTTTCTATGGCTCAAGTAAATTTCAGGTCTCTAAATTTCGCTGGGGCTGGATGCCACCCCATCCCACTTTTTTTGTGCGGCGAGACTGCTACAAGCGGCTTGGCTTATACAAAACCGATTACCGGGTAGCTGCGGATTTCGAGTTGTTGGCTCGTTTTCTGTATGGAGGCAGGATTAGTTTTAGGCGATTGCCAAAATGTATCGTTAAAATGAGAGAGGGTGGCGTGAGTTCAAGCGGTTTTTGGGGGCGCTTGCATCAGAACCTGGAGATTGTCAGGGCCTGCAAAGAAAATCATATCTATACAAATTTCTTCTTGATTCTATTCAAAATTCCACTAAAGCTGTTGGAATACACTAATTTTGTTCTTCCTCAAAAGAGATGAATACACATATCTTTATATGTGAAAAAATCTTCTCATCCCGGGGTTGCGGGCTACCGAGAAATATTTTCCTGCAGCCCGCCTGCTTTCTGTAGTTGTATCTACCTAAGAAAACAGTGTCGGTAAAGCGTCTCCTGAGCTTTGAGATTCAGGCCTTATCTGCGTATTGAGTAAAGACTCAATGAGTTCACTTGCTCTTTCAATGTTTAGAGGTTCGGCTGGCGATTGGTAGATGGCCGCATCTAAAATGCCTTGTAACTCGCCAAGCTCTTTTAAGTGAAGCTTTTGAGTGGCTTCGCTTAAGTTATCTCCGTCGGTGTACGGCCATTTCGCGTGAATCCATTTCAGGGTAGCCTGCTGGATACGCACAGGGTTTCCGCCGGTTAGAGAATTTTTTAGTGCACTTGTTTCCCGTTGCAGGTCTGGTATCAGAGTATCTTCTTCAGCTTTTTTTTGGCGAAAGTTGCGACGTTGGGAGTAGATATACATAACCCAGAAAAGGTGAGAGATAATTGCCAGGATAGCCAAATTTCGCCAAAAGTGGCTCTCTTTGCGGGTTTGACTAATGGTGGGCGTTGCGCTTGGGGCGCCGCTTTCTTCTGCGCGGCTGTCGCTTGGGGTGAGGGCAGCTGTGCCTGAGACGCTAAAGCGAAATGCGGGGAGTTGCGTAGTGCGTTGTCGCTGTGTCTTGGTATCCCACCAAGTGACGCTGATGGGGGGAAGTTGGTAGTCTCCGGGCTTGGTGGCGACAATAGCTGTAGTTTCTATTCGGCTCCCTGTCACGCCATTGGGGCCAACCTGATCTTCCTGCTGGGGTTGGTCAGGGTAGGTCTTTAGTCCTTCGGCATTGAGTCTGGGTAGCGGTGGTAATTGCGCGGCTCGAAGGCCCTCTGCCCGCACCGTCAGAATTCGTGTAATAGGCTCCCCTACGGCAAAATTTTCGGGGTCCTGGCTCCAGCTTTGAACGATCCCCAAGCTAGCGGCTGGGAGCCACTGGCTGCCCGTGAACTTCGCAGGCTTTGGTAAGACCTCTACAGTTTTAGCTTGGGAACGCAGCCGGAGTCGCTGGCTGTTGCGGTTAAATAAGGAGAAGGGATCTCTGCGTCCGGCGATTGCGACATAGGTCAGTGCTGGGATACTAAGCTGGCCAGAGCTATCGGGGAATACGGCATAGGTGACTTCATAAACGGCATGGCTTACACCTTCGAGCTTTCGCTCGTAGCGTTGCTCATCCACTTTTTCCGCGTGAGCACCGGCGACTTGTAGCGGTTCGGTGGCAATATCATGCAGACCGATAGTGGTATATAGGCGTACTTTTACTAATAGCTGTTCTTGAACATAGACTTTTTCTTTATCCAGTATCACTTCCAGAAATGCCTGCTTGTTGCCGCCATTGGGGCCACTTTGAGCCTCGGCGACGGTGACTGGAACTGCGTCAGATACCTGGCCTTTATAGTGGAGGGACGGTATGAACAGTTTCCCTTCCCGCTTTGGAGCCAGAGCAAGCATCCATTCTACGAAGCTTTCTGCTCGTCCATTAATCACCCGGTACTGGTTGGATTGTTGGCGGGAGAGGATATCGAAGTCCTGTTCGAGTAATTCAAAATCAGGTTGGCCGCCACTTTTGTCACCGGAGTAACGCACGCGCAAATTAACGGTTTCATCTATGCCGATTTTGTTTCTATCGACTGTAGAGGTAAGGTCGCCGGCCTGAGTTGGTACTGACATGCAGAGCATAGCTGCCAGAAAAAACAGAAGGAGTAAGGCTTGATTGGATAGGAAGCCTTGGTGGTTCACAGGGCTCGGTGCGATGTCGGTGTTCATGTCCATAGGTTGCTGTAAATTATATGTCCTTGAATCAGTTGGCATTGTTTTACTTCTCCCTACCATCTCTGTGTTGCGCCATTTTCTGGTGGTTCCCATTCCCCGTTGCGGTAGGCACGGCGCCTTTGCAGGCTTTCGTACTTAAATTTCTCACGCATTAGGCCTGCTGGGTCGTCGGGAATTTGCCTGAGCCATTGATCTAGAGCCTGTTGGGTTTCCTGGTCAAGCGGGCTTTCTTCTGCACCTGAGGGTTGAGGCTCCCCCTCGGGTGGCTGCTCTTCACCTTGCTCTGCTTGTTGTTGCTGGCCCTGCTGTTCCTCGTCTGGTGGCTGTTGTTGGTCGCTTTGCTGCTGCTCTGCAGATTGTTGTTCAGGCGACTGTGGCGAACCAGAGGGTGATTGTTGGCTGTTTGATTGTTGTTCCTGCTCGCTTGGTTGTTGTTTGTTGTTTTCTGCCTGTTGTTCCTGGCTTTGTTCTTGTCCCTGCTTTTGCTGGTTTTGCTCCTGCTGGTTTTGTTGTTGCTCACCAGATTGCTGCTGTTTTTCTTGCAACTCTTTCAGCTTTTCAGCAATTTCCCGATTGTGTTCGGCATCTGCAAACTTGGGTTGTTTCTTCAGGGCATCATCGTAGGCTTCAATGGCTTTTTCGTAGTTACCTTGCTGCACTAGGCTGTTCCCTAGGTTGTACAAGCCCTGGGGCTCATCACTGTGGGAAAAATTTTCCTGTGCTTTGGCGTAGTTACCGGCCCGATAATTGGCCGTGCCTTTCCACTCAGGGTTGTGGAACTTCTGTGCAGCTTCGGCCGCCTCCCCTTGCTCCAGCAGGCGCTGACCCTGCTGGTCCTTACGTTGCCATAAGTCTTTCCATTCCATAGCCTGACTTTCATTCGGAAAACCGGTGAGGAGCAATAACGGGAGGGTGCAGGCCAGGGCACCTCGCCGGAATAGCAGGGCCGCGAAGGGGAGTATCAGTAGAATCAGCAGGGGTCCTTCATCGCGCCATTGGTCGAATTCTCTTTCTGTGAGTTGTGCCTGCTGTGGGCTATCCGTTTGCGGAAGTAGGTCATCGATATCGCTGTCGCTGACGGTGATCTTGGCAAAGTGTCCTCCGCTTCCCTGGGCGAGCTGGCGCAGTTCGCGGGTATCGAAGTTAGAGATAACAATGGCTCCCTTGCTGTCAGTTACAAATCCACCGCTATTTCCTCGGGGGATGGGGCTGCCCTCACCGCTGCCGACGGCAAGAATACTCATCTCTATTTTTGCATCGGCCAAGGATTTAGCCACCTCATCGGCGGCCATCAAATCTATGCCATCGGTAACTGCGAGCAGCTGGCCACGGCCGGCGGCACCGTCTTTGAGTAGCCGTATTCCAGTGTCGACGGCCATTTCTATATTGCTGCCCGGCACCGGCATGATAGAAGGCGATAGGGCGGGCACCAGATTGGCGATGGTGGCAGTATCTTCTGTGAGGGGAGTAACAACGTAAGCTTCGCCAGCATAGGCGACAAGCGCAGTCAGACCATCTGTCCTCTGCCGCAAAATATCCAGAATTTTAAGTCGGGCCCGGGTCAGGCGGTTGGGTGATAAGTCTGTGGCCATCATAGAGGGGGACAGATCGAGCAATATTACCAGTGCGTCCTGATTGCTGTAGACCGGGGTCGGAAGTTTGCGCCAGGTGGGCCCTGCTAGTGCGATAATCATTGCGGTCAGGAGTGCAAGTATCAGTGCAAATAACCAGGGCCTTTTACTGCCCCCGCGTAGGAGGAGATGGGGTAGCAGGTCTGGGTCGATCACTTTCTGCAGCTGAGCGCTATTGTGAACCATCTTGGCCAGGCCCCAGCATAGGAGCGCAGCAGGAATCAGTAGCCATAGGACATAGGGGTGCAGGAAGTGAAAAAATCGGAGCAGGTCGAGCATTGTCACTGGGCCTGGCCTCCATTACTGCGACTTTCGGTTTCACGTTTTATTGCGGGCTGCAGGCTAGCCAGCAGGGGCACTAACGCCCAGACTCCGGCAAATAACAGGGCGATGCCGAGCGGCCAAATGAATAGGGATTTCATGGGTCTGTAACTCTCCGCCTCTTGTTCGACCGGCTCCAGCTCATCAAGTTCTGCATAAATTTGTGCGAGTTCCTGAGGGTTGTGCGCACGAAAGTAGCGCCCGCCAGTTTTATCGGCGATGGACTGTAAAGTCTTGCTGTCGAGATCTCGGGATGGATTGATTCTACGGCTGCCAAAGCGACTGCCGAGAAGTCCAGATTGAACCATTTCCTCGGCCCCAACGCCGACGGTATAGACGGTAATTCCGGCCTGTTGTGCCAGTTCTGCCGCCTTGAGGGGGGAAACCTCTCCTGCAGTATTGGCGCCATCGGTCAGCAATATCAGCACTCGTTGTTCGGCCGGTCGTTGAGTTAGTCGTTTCACTGAGAGGCCTATGGCGTCTCCAATGGCTGTGCCCTGTCCAGCAAAGCCTATTTGGGCCTCTCTTAGCAAAGTGCCCACGGTTTCTCTGTCGTAGGTGAGAGGCGCTTGTAGATAGGCGCGAGTACCAAAAAGAACCAGTCCCAATCGGTCTCCCTGGCGGCGATCAACAAAATCTCCCACCACTTGCTTAACTGCATTAATACGCATGGCCGGACGGCCATTGATAACCATGTCGGGTGTTTCCATGCTTCCGGAAATATCCACAGCGACGAGGAGATCGCGGGCGCTACTGGCCTGGCTGATAGGCTCGCCATACCAGCGGGGGCGCGCGGCGGCACAGATAAGCAGCAGCCATATGACTACCAGTAAGAGGAGGTACAGAAAATTGCTTTGCTCTCCGCCACCACGCTGGGATAGTTCCGAATAAAAAGGGACCTTGAGGGCGCTGCTCATGGGTTTGGAACGGGGCAGTAACCAGCGTGCGATAATCGGCAGGGGGGCGAGAAAGAAAACCCAGGGCCAAGCGAACTCAAACATGCGCGGCCTCCCCTTTATTGTGTTTTTCCTTACTCTCTACGAATTGACTGTGCTGTTTTACCCAGGCTATCGCAAACTCCTTAAAAACATGATTTTTCTCAGGATCACAAGAGCCTCGGTAGAGGTGCTCGAGTAGCGCTTCTTGAGCATCTTCGGGGCAGTTGATGCTGGCGGAGCGCGCTAAAAATTCGATCCACTGGGCGCCGCTGAGGTTACCGCATTCGGTGCGGCTAAATGTGGTTACGGCGACTCGCTTGAGAATCTCGTTGATTTCAGGTGTTGCTTTGGCGCTCGCGGGATCGATAGCCTGGAGTAGCGAAACGGCCTCAACCCGATAGCGATTGCGCTCAGTTTTTCTACGTATTTGTCGCCACCACAGTACTGCGACGATCAGGCTGGCCAGCAGTAGTGTCGCGAGTATCCACCACCCCGGCGCGGGAGGCCACCAGCCGACGGCGCCAGGGTCTTGGATATCACGCAATTTCGAAAGCAGCTCTTGCGTTTCAGGAGCGGGGGGCTGCGGAGCGGGTGCTTGCATTTGTTTTGCTGCTGGGAAGTTTCCTTTTAGCACGATTGGACCCCACTGGAATTGCAAGCGCGATTCATTCCCAAATTTCTTATTAGGCCGTTGTGAGGGGCAGATTGTATCGGTGCTACCTGATTTATCACTTCTGGGGTTTTCTCGTGTTTTGCCATCCGTTCTTCTGGCGTGAACCATAGACCGACATCAATGCGGGGACGAGCGGCTGGGTGTTATCGAAGTCGAGCAGTGGAAGGCGATAGCGCCGACACAGTTGTTCAACTTCGGTGCGGGCCTGCGCTTGTTTTTCTGCAAAGTGTTCGTGCACCGGGCGGTTTCCCGCGTGGAGAAAAGTGCGTTGGCGGCCGTCGGAGATAGTTAAGGACTGGCTTGGAAGTTGTTGTTCCAGGGGGTCAGAAACCCGGATTACCTGAAGATCAGCGTGCCGTGACAGCAGATAGAGGGGTTGTGAGCAGCTGCTGTTCAAGTCGTGGCAATCGCTGATCAGAAAAAGGGCACTGCCGGGGCGCGCGATACGGCGAGCCTCCTCAAGCAGGGTTTTTAACGATTGACAGCCCTGTTCAGGAATAGGGCTGTTAAGCGCAGCTGCCCGGGCCACTGTGCTGTGAATCATCGAGAGTACCGCATGATGGCTTCGGCGGGGTCGAACGGTATCAATTTCCCGATCGGAAAAAAGCAGGGCGCCGATGCGATCGCTATGCTGTAAGCCGGCCCAGGCCAGGGCTGCGGCGATACCACTGGCAGCAACAGATTTAAAGGCTCGACTACTGCCAAAAAACATTGGCGATCGCAGGTCCAGCAGAATGACCACCGGTCGCTCTCGCTCCTCTTGGTACAGCTTGGTGTGAGTTTTCCCTGTACGAGCAGTGACGCGCCAATCGATTGAACGTACATCGTCACCGGCCTGATAATCGCGAACCTCCTCGAAATTCATACCGCGGCCGCGATAGCGAGTGAGAAGGCTGCCTGCCTGATCACTGCGAGCGAGACGCGGTTTAAATAATTGCAGCTGCCGGGCGGCGTATCGCATCTGTACCAGTGGGGTTACCTCGGGGTAGGCACCGCGTAGATCGAGTTCAGTTTGGGGAGCTTCTGCGGGCATCAGATAACAGGCACCTGTTGGAGTAAACGCTGTATCACTTGATCGGTGGTAATTCCTGCAGCTTCTGCTTCAAAGCTGAGTAGCAGCCGGTGGCGCAATATATCGGGTGCGACATTCATAACATCGTCGGGGGTGACATAGTCGCGGCCTGACAGCCAAGCGTGGGCTCGGGCGCAGCGATCAAGGGCAATTGTTGCCCGTGGGCTTGCACCAAAATCTAGCCATGATGCTAGCTCGCTGTCATACTTCGCCGGCTCGCGAGTAGCAATGACAAGTTGGACAGTATAGGTTTCTACAGCCTCAACCATCTGCATTTCCAGAATTTGGTTGCGGGCCTGCAAAATAGTTTCTTGGCTGATAGTTACAGTGGGGCGATTTTCGCCAAGGCTAGCCTCGGATCTGGCCAGGCGCAGGATTTTTGCTTCCGCCTCTGCATTGGGATAGGCAAGATTTACCCGCATTAGAAATCTATCTAATTGTGCCTCTGGTAGAGGATAAGTCCCTTCCTGCTCTATAGGGTTTTGGGTAGCCATTACCAAGAATAACGGGGGAAGGGGATAAGTTTTTCGGCCGACACTAATCTGCCGCTCTGCCATTGCTTCGAGCAGCGCCGACTGAACTTTAGCCGGTGCACGGTTAATCTCATCGGCCAGTATCAGGTTGTGAAATACTGGTCCTGGTTGAAAATGGAACTCTCCGGTTTCCGGCCGATAAATGTCGGTGCCGGTAATATCTGCTGGTAGCAGATCTGGCGTAAATTGAACGCGATGGAAGTCACCCTCAATAGCTTCACCCAGTGTTTTGATGGCCTTGGTTTTGGCCAGACCTGGCGCACCCTCTACCAAAAGGTGACCGTCGGCAAGCATGGCGACCAGCAGCCGGTTTACCAGTCTCTCCTGACCGATGATCTGCTTTTCCAACCAATCGCCCAGAGCGGCGATGTGATCCCTGATAGTCTGGTTTGCTTCCATAATGTCTCTTCTTTTGAGAATTTAGCCGCCGCACGGACCTGGCTGGCTTTCTACCATCTATATATAGTCGCCACCCAAGAGGTGGAGACTGTTGATTTTAGCGGCACCAGATGAAGAGGCAACTGTTGAGCCTGAGGTCTCTGGTGAACCGACTTGATTCTGAGGTGGAACGGGCTTCCCCTCAACACCTAAGTAAAAGTGTAATTTTTAGGACTCACTCCTGCAGCTGTGTATGGGGTGAGATGATGACCTTTTCGGATCTAGTGTCTTTGGATTCGATGTGACAAAAATGAGATTGGGAGGTTCCCCGTGAATATGGCGACGGTAATTACCGACAGCCGTGATGAATTAGTGACGCAAATAAGCGAACTGATTCGCGACAAGTTGACCTGCGAAGCTGAGCCCGTCGTGGCTTTTGCCCAGCAGTTTCTGAATCAGTACCCCCTAGAGGATCTGGCTGGTCGTCGTCTTGTCGATGTCTATGGCTGCATATACACCTGGTGGAACTTTATTCAGCAGCGCCCTGGTGGGCTGCCCAAGGTCAAGGTGTTTAATCCCCGTCTGGAGGATGACGGCTGGCAGTGCTCGCATACCGTAATCGGTGTGTTGCAGAGGGATATGCCTTTTTTGGTGGACTCCATTCGAATGGAGATCAACCGCCGCAATACGGTGATTCACTCCATAAAAAGTACTGTTGTACGAATTGAGCGCAATGCTCGTGGGAAGTTAATCAATCTCCTACCGTCGCATTCGGAACCGTTGGGAGATGAGACGTCGAAAAAAGGGCAGAGCATCACCAATGAAGCGATGATCTATGTCGAGATTAATCACGACACTTCGTCGGAATTTGCCTCGGGGTTAATGACTGGGCTCAAGGACGTATTGGGTGATGCAGAGTTGATTGTCGATGATTATGTCCCGATGCTTGAAACTTGTAGCGCCATGGAGGGACAACTGCAGGCGGGCCTTCCCGATGAAGATACCAATTTGTTGGAAGCATGTGCGTTTCTGCAGTGGATGCGCGATGGGAATTTTACCTTCCTCGGCTATCGCGAATATGAATTCAGTGTTGTAGGTGACAAGAAAATTCTCAATGAGGTGGAGGATCGCCGTCTCGGTATTTTTAAAAAGCTGGAAGAAGCGGCGCCGATGCTGGAAACCGCTTTTAGTGAAGGAAAACAACGCTTTTATCAGGGGCCCAACTACCTGACATTTGCCAAGTCTTCGGTTAAATCGCGAGTACATCGCACAGCCTATTCCGACTACGTCATGATCAAGCGTTACAACATTGATGGCGAAGTGATTGGTGAGGCAGCATTTATGGGGCTTTATACCTCGCCAGTTTATACCGAGAGCCCGGCCAAGATACCGATTATTCGCCGTAAGATGGCTTCGATTATTGAATCCAGTGGCCTCTCAGGGCAGGGGCACGACGGTAAGGCGTTACGCCGTATTCTGGACACTTTTCCTCGGGATGAGCTGTTTCAGGGCAGTACCAAAGAGCTGTTCGATGTGGTGATGGGGGTGCTTCTTCTGAATGAGAGGGCACATATTCGCCTATTTATGCGCCGCGATCCCTTTGGCAAGTTTGTGACTGCCACGGTGTATGTACCACGTGAATTGTTTAACAGTGATGTGCGTGAGTTGATTTGTGCACATATTGCCAAAGCGATAAATGCGAAGGACTCAGATTTCACTACTTTCTTTTCTGAGTCCATTCTCGCGCGGGTGCATTTTGTTTTCCGCGTATCACCCGATGAGTCTGTCGATTTAGATGTCGCGCTGCTGGAGGCGCAAATTGTGGATATTACCCGCTCCTGGGAAGATGTTTTTCAAAGATCGCTGATTGAAAATAGCGGGGAAGAAGAAGGCAGTCGCCTTTATCGGACTTTTGGACGCGCCTTTCCTGCAGGGTATCGCGAGGACTTTGAACCCCGAATTGCGGTGCAGGATGTCGCAGCGGTTCAGGGCCTGAATGAAAATAACCGGGTGGCAATGAGTTTCTACCAGCCGGTAGGAGCAGCCCAGGGTAGTCTGCGCTTTAAGGTATTTAATTGGGGTAGCGGGCTCACGCTTTCCGATGTGATTCCGGTACTGGAAAATCTGGGCCTGCGGGTCATCGGCGAGTTCCCCTATACCATTCGCCCCCGAGGCTATACCGATGTGTGGATGCACGAGTTTCATCTGGAATTTGGTCTACCTACCAAAATTGATGCCCAGGCTTCCCGTGGTTTATTCCAGGACGCTTTCGCGGCGATCTGGAATCACACTGCAGAAAGTGACGCGTTTAACCGCTTGGTATTGGCTGCTCGCCTTAACTGGCGGGAAGTTTCCATGCTCCGCGCCTATGCGCGCTATTTAAAGCAAACGAAATCCGGCGCCAGTCAGAGTTATATTGCTGCTACCCTGGCCAACCATGTGGATCTTACCCGCAATCTGGTGGCCCTGTTCCGGGCAATGTTTGATCCGCGCCTCAGCACGGGTAAACAAGAGCAGCCGCGTGTGGAGCGGCTGATTGCAAAAATTCACGACGGCCTGGATGCAGTTGATAACCTGAACGAAGACCTGGTGTTGCGCCGCTATATGGAGTTAATCCTGGCGACGCTGCGCACCAATTTCTTCCAGGTGGATGAAGAAGGCCAGCCCAAGGATTACATCTCCATTAAATTCAGTCCGCGGAATATTCCCGGTATCCCCGAACCGCGTCCAGAGTTCGAGATTTTTGTGTACTCCCCGCGAGTCGAAGGTGTGCACCTGCGTGGCAGTAAAGTCGCCCGTGGAGGCTTGCGCTGGTCTGATCGATTGGAGGATTTCCGCACAGAAGTGCTGGGACTGGTCAAAGCCCAAGCGGTAAAAAATGCGGTAATTGTGCCGAGCGGAGCAAAAGGTGGATTCGTGGTACGCCGACCGCCGGCTGATGGCAGTCGCGAAGCCATGATGGATGAGGGCATTGCCTGCTATAAAACTTTTATTCGCGGACTTTTGGATATTACCGATAACCTCAAAGATGGTGAGGTGGTGCCGCCCAAGTATGTGGTGCGCCGGGATGAGGACGACCCCTATCTGGTGGTAGCCGCTGACAAAGGTACGGCGACTTTCTCTGATATGGCCAATGGTATCGCCGCAGAATATGGTTTTTGGTTGGGAGATGCCTTCGCCTCTGGAGGCAGCCAGGGTTACGATCACAAGAAAATGGGTATTACTGCCCGTGGTGCCTGGGTGTCTGTGCAGCGCCACTTCCGCGAAATGGGGGTGGATGTCCAGAAAGAGAACTTCTCAGTAATCGGTATTGGCGATATGGGAGGTGATGTTTTTGGCAATGGCATGTTGCTGTCTGAACATATTTGCTTGAAGGCGGCTTTTAATCACCTGCATATTTTTATTGACCCGAATCCCGATGTGGAATCCAGTTTCAAGGAGCGCCAGCGCCTGTTTGAGCTGCCACGTTCAAGCTGGAGAGATTACGAGCGCAAGTTGATCTCCAAGGGTGGCGGTATCTTCGAGCGTCGTGCGAAGGCAATCGCGATCACGTCGGAAATGAAAGAGGCTTTTGATATCAAGCAAAATCAGCTCAACCCCAATGAGTTGATTAGCGCGTTGTTGCGGGCTCCCGTGGACCTGATCTGGAATGGCGGTATCGGCACCTATGTGAAGGCAACGACTGAAACCGACTCTGAGGTGGGCGATAAGTCCAATGACCATTTGCGCGTGGATGGCCGTGAGTTGCGTACCAAAGTCTTCGGTGAGGGCGGCAATCTGGGTATGACCCAGCGCGGGCGAATCGAGTTCGCTTTGAATGGTGGGCGTTGTAACACGGACTTTATTGATAATGCCGCAGGGGTCGACTGTTCTGACCATGAGGTTAATATCAAGATTTTACTGGATAAGGTGGTTGCTAATGGCGATCTTACCGAAAAGCAGCGCAATGAACTCCTCGACGGAATGACGGATGCTGTGGGCGAGTTGGTATTGCATAACAATTACGAGCAGACCTGTGCGCTCAGCGTGGCGGAGTACCAGGTTTCCAAACGTTTGGATGAATACCGCCGGACTATCAACACGCTCGAAGATGACGGTCGTCTGAACCGGGCTTTGGAGTTTATCCCAGATAATGACCAGATTTCAGAGCGCGTGCACAAGGGCCAGTCCCTTACTCGGCCCGAACTCTCGGTATTGATTTCTTACGTTAAGGTGAAGCTGAAAGAGGAATTACAGGGTGCTCAAATCACTGACAATGAGAGAGTGCGCCATGCGGTAGAGTCCGCCTTTCCGGCCAAGTTGGTGGGGCGTTATCACGATCAGGTCTACGAGCACCCGCTGCGGCGCCAGATTGTGGCAACCCAGGTCGCCAACGAAATGGTCAACAGCATGGGGATCACTTTCTACAGCCGCATCAGTACAGCAACCGGTGCTGATGTTAACGATGTGACTGCTGCCTATATCAGTGCCCGCGATGTCTACAAAATGTATGATTTCCAGCAACAGCTGGGTGCTTTGGATTACAAAGTGCCGGCGGAGTTACAGACTGAACTACTGAACTCAATGATTGGCCGGGTACGTCGCGCAACCCGCTGGTTCCTGCGTAATCGACGTAATGACCTGGAGCCGGCACAGAACTGCGAGCTGTTCCAGCAGCCCGTACAGCGGGTGATCAAGGCACTGCCCCAGGTGTTGAGTGGGGAGCCCCTGACCGAATGGGAGCTGCGCTACCAAAAACTGCTGGAAGCGGGAGTGCCCGAGTCCCTGGCAATGTTGTCGGCCTCCCCAACTTATCTCTACTCTGCGTTGGGTATTTCAGAGTCGGCGCGGGCCAGTGATACGCCTGTGGAGGAGGTTGCGACCGTTTATTTCCGACTTTCTGATGAATTGAACCTGCACTGGTTCGGCAATCTTATTGTTGATTTGCCGGTCGACAGTTTCTGGCAGGCTCAGGCTAGGGAGACCAGCATGGATGACTTGGACAGTCAGTTGTCGACTCTGGCTGTGAATATCCTCCGATTAGGTAAGGCTGAGAATCTCGATGTAGAGAGTGCAATGTCTCGCTGGAGCGCTATCATGGCGCAGGCAATTCAACGCTGGCACAATATGATTTCTGAATTGAAATCTGCTTCTGTCAGTGATTTCGCCATGTTTACGGTTGCCTTGCGCGAGTTAATGTATCTCGCCCATGCGACGGTTGACCGCGAAAGCCTGGCAGAATAGTACCGGCGCATAAGCCGAGGGGTTGAAAGTCAGCCCCTAGAGTACCGTTACGACAACAGAGAACCCTTCATGCTGGCTGGAGGGTTCGCCCCATGTAAGGAAAGGTATGTATTCAACACTGCGTAAAGCCTTATTTGCGCTTGACCCTGAGCGGGCTCATCACTTGTCGATCGATGCAATCGGTGCTGCCGAGCGCCTCGGCCTGATGTCTCTCTACAGGAGGTCTGTGCCAGATGATCCTGTTGAACTGATGGGGCTCACCCTGCCAAACCCTATAGGGTTAGCCGCAGGTCTGGATAAGAATGCGCAGGCTTTTAACGGTTTTGGCGCCCTCGGATTCGGGTTTGTTGAAGTTGGCACCGTCACGCCGAGACCACAGCCCGGCAATCCGCTGCCGCGGATGTTCCGGTTGGAAGAGGCCGATGCGATTATCAACCGTATGGGCTTTAATAATCACGGTGTTGACTATCTGGTACAGCGTGTCAAGAAGCGTCGCTACAATGGTGTGTTGGGTATTAATGTCGGCAAAAACTTCGATACGCCGGTGGAAAAGGCGGCAGATGATTACTGCCTGTGTATGGAGAAGGTCTATGGTTATGCCGATTACATCACGGCCAATGTGTCTTCTCCCAATACCAAGGGGCTGCGCGATCTGCAATTTGGTGAAAGCCTCAATCGCCTGCTGTGTAGTATCAAAGAAAAGCAATTGGCTCTGGCGCAAAAGAACGACCGCTATGTACCGGTAGCGGTGAAAATTGCGCCAGATATGGAGGGCGATGCGGTGGCACAAATCGCTGAAGCGCTCTGTGAATACGATATTGATGGTGTTATAGCGACCAATACCACGATTGATAAGTCCTCTGTGGCTAACCAGCCTCATGGTGGGGAGGAGGGCGGTCTCAGTGGTAAGCCATTGCAGGAGCAGTCCACCAGGGTGATAGCGCAACTTTCAACAGAATTGGGTAAGCAGATACCAATTATTGGTGTTGGTGGTATTTTCGACGGGGACAGTGCAGCTGAAAAGATTCGCGCTGGGGCAACAGCGGTGCAGGTGTACACCGGGTTTATCTATAAAGGCCCGCAGTTAATCCATGAGGCAGCTGAAGCGATCTCTTTGGAGCGACGGCGCTCCTCCAGCGATGGCTAGGTGAAACCGGCTTTGCTGTCTGTGAGCTGCTATCGGTATCCCGGGACCTCTTAGAAGAGGTCCCGGGTATATTCCTAAATAGTACTCCAACCGTCTGGGTACTGAATATCGGTGGAAATGGCGCCATAGATTTCCAGTTTTTGCGCCTTGGTCACTCTGTCGAAGCCATTCCAGTAATCTTCCCGCCCCTCACGCCAACCATTGATCCACTCCTGGTGGGGATCATTTTCGACAAATGGGCAACTGTCCATAGACTTGTTGTTCAGGGCTGCCAAATAGCCCTTGTAAAATGCCCTGTCGGCGTGATTGCGTTTTTGGCGTTTCATCGTATATGGCACCTCTACTTTGTCGATCTGTGGACGGTTTATCGGTAGGTTATCAACCGGTTCTATTTTTAGGTGTCTCCCATTGATTTTAGTGAAGGAAATGCCGGTTTGACCTGGCCGGTCCGGCCCTATCTATTAAAAGAATACTGTGGGGGGGGGAGTAATCGGAAAATATCGGTGGCGATTCCAGGGTAAGTCAGCAATATGACTGCAGGGGCACAAGGTATTCGGTGGCTTGGGCGTATTCTCTCAGGTCACAAAGTGGGATAATCGTCCCCCTTTTTGGCAAGGGCCTAGGGCTCAGTTGCCACAAACGAGCGATGAAAGCCCCGCCTATTTACGCGCCTTAAGTTTTTATTGGTACGTAATGGTGACGCGAACTTCCCTATTGATGGGAGGCGGAGCCATATCCGGGAATACCCGGAGGGCGTAAAAGTTTCCTCCTCTGGAGGCATTTGATGAGTGAATGTTTTGACAGATTTACAACCAGAAGAATTAGAGTTTACCGCTACCTGCCCAAAGGGAATAGAAGGCTTACTTGCCGCTGAATTACGCGACCTGGGAGCGGAATCTGTAAGGGAGCAGCCTGCGGCGGTGTACTTTACCGGGTCGTTGAAATTGGCCTACCGGTGCTGCCTGTGGAGCCGCCTGGCCAATCGTATACTGTTGCGCCTGGCGCAAATTCATGTTTCCTCTGCGGAGGATCTTTACGAAGCTGTCGCTAGTCAGCCGTGGGAATTACATGTGCGCCCGTCAGGGAAGCTCTGGCTGCAATTTTCCGGCACTAATGGGGAAATTCGCAATAGCCAGTTCGGCGCCCAAAAAGCGAAGGACGCCATTGTGGATCGCTTGCGCCGCCAATCCGGCACGAGGCCAAGTATCGAAAAGCATCACCCGGATCTCACGGTCGCTTTCCGTCTGCATCGCGATAAACTCGATATTGCTATTGATTTGAGTGGTGATAGTTTGCATCGTCGCGGTTATCGGACCCATATTGGTGCGGCCCCTCTGAAGGAAAATTTGGCTGCAGCGCTGTTGATACGCAGCGGTTGGCCAAAGGTCGCTGAGGCCGGGGGGGCGCTGCTCGATCCCATGTGTGGCTCGGGCACCATCCTGATTGAAGCCGCGATGATGGCTGCTGATATGGCCCCAGGCTTGACGCGGGATAGCTTTGGCTTTGAGCGATGGCTGAACCATCAGAGTGATATCTGGAGTGAGTTGCGCGAGGAAGCTTTACAGCGCCAAGGGGAAGGCCTTGCCCGAGCGTTGCCGGAAATTCGCGGCTACGATGCTGATGCAAAGGTTCTGTTTGCCGCAGAGGCCAATATTGCTCGGGCTGGAGTTGAGCGCCACGTCCGAGTGAGCTGTCGCCCAGTGGCAACTTTCAAGGTGCCGAGCCATCGAGAGGTGAAAACGGGATTGGTTTTGACCAACCCCCCCTACGGTGAGCGCTTGGGTGAACAAGAAGCTTTGCGGGAAACTTATTTTGAATTGGGACGGCAGCTGAAACTTGAGTTTCCTGGCTGGTCTGTAGGGGTTCTCACTGGCAACCCAGAGTTGGGTTATGCCACGGGGTTGCGCTCCCACAAACAATACCAGTTATACAATGGCAGCATTCCCAGCCAGCTGTTGTTGTTCCAGGTTCGTACTCAAGCTGAAACATCAGCAATTGGTACTATGGAGGTCAGGCTTTCCCCGGAAGCTGAAATGGTGGCGAATCGCCTGCGCAAAAATCTGCGTACCACCGGGAAGTGGGCAGGGCGAGCGGGGGTTGACTGCTATCGTCTCTACGATGCCGACCTGCCGGAGTATGCCGCTGCTATCGACCTTTACAAATCCCTGGATGGTGATCTCTATGCACATCTGCAGGAATACCGTCCGCCGGCCACGATTGAAGAGGACAAGGCACGTGGTCGCTTGCGTGATCTTTTACGGGCACTGCAGTCAGTCGTCGAGATACCTAGAGCTAATATCAGTATCAAAGAGCGTCGCCGACACAGCCACAAAGCTGTCAACAAGGGGGTGGGGCAATACCAAAAGCAGGCGGATACCAGGCCCGGGTTCTTGGTAGGAGAGTATGGCGCGGAGCTGGAAGTAGATTTGTGGAGTTACTTGGATACCGGGCTATTTTTAGACCATCGTCCTGTACGCAAATACCTTCGAGACATTTCCTCGGGTAAGAACTTCCTAAATCTTTTCTGTTATACCGCGAGCGCAACTGTACAAGCGGCGCTCGGCGGCTGCAAGCAGAGTATCAGCGTGGACATGTCCCGAACTTATCAGAGTTGGGCTGCGCGGAATTACCGTGCAAATGGAATGGATCCCTATCGTCACCAGTTGGTGGAAGCAGACTGTCTGCAGTGGCTCGAGTCCGCACAACAAAACAGAAAAAGGCACTACGATTTAATTTTCTTGGACCCGCCCAGCTTTTCAAATTCCGCCAAAATGCGTGGTGTGTTGGATATTCAGCGGGACCACGCCACTTTAATTCGACAGTGTATGCGCCTGTTGGCGCCCAGAGGGCGCTTGGTATTTTCCAATAACCTGCGCAGCTTTAAGATGGGTGAAGAAATTTCAAGCGAATTTGAGGTGGAAAAGCTGAACCTTCTGGATAAGGACTTCCAGCGCAATCCGAGAATCCACAATGTTTGGGAGCTGCGGAATAAATAGTCAATAGAAATGACATTGCGTTTGGCTGGGAGGATTTGACGATGCTCTCAGCCATTGCTTAGCGGGCTGTTGAGAGGGTGATTTTCTGCAGGCAGCCCGAACAGCGATGTCCAGGCCATAAATCAGACTTTAAATACTCGCGGAGAGTTTGCGGATACGTGCCTGACAGGGCTTGCAGAAGACCTTTTCGTTACCGCTAGAAGGCTAAAATGCCGTGACATTTGTAGGGGGCTTGTTACTCGCGTCATGATGCTGATTTCGGTCAGGAATCTGGTAAGCCAAGCCATGACATTCGAGAAATTTTAAGCAGCCGGCTGAAACTTGCACTGAGCAGCCCTCTAGAACAATCCCATTTCCCCCAAGATTATAAACCTTGAGTTTAAGGGATTTATTAAGGCTTTCCTGGTTAGGTCTTTCATCTTTGGCTGAGGCTTGGCAGCTAGTCGATGAAACGCTACCGAGTAATGAAGCACCGCTTTGGTGCGCTTCTAATAGAGTGTACTCCTTTACCAGGGTGGTTTTGACTTTATGGGAAATATATGAACCGGTATTAGTTTTTATGTTTATGCCACCACAGCCTGTCAGTAAAAGCACCAGCCCAATAGTTTTGAATTTATTCACAGAAACTCCCTTTTATGCTCTAGCTTGAATTATGACTTGCTATTACTGAGTCAGTTCCATCACAACTCGTATGCCAACATCCTTCGCGCTTGCAGTTTGGTCGAGACCTTTTCGGTAGTCGGAGGTGATTCTGTTGGATGGGTCACGCATGGAGCCACCCCTCACTGTGCGTACCTGGCAACCGCTAACCATCAAGGGTGCAGCGGTGGCATTCGAAGGATCATAGCCTGCCTGGTAGCAATCGTTTACCCACTCTGCGACATTGCCCGCAGTGTCAAAAAGACCAAATGGGTTCGCTGGGTAGTGTCCAACCGGTGCTGTGGAAATACTGAATAAGCGGTTAAATTTGCTGGAGCAGCCCCGGCGGCAATTAGCTTTCCCGCGCGCATCGCTGGAGGCCCACCAAAAGGGATGTGTATTGCCTCCGCGGGCCGCGTATTCCCATTCCGCTTCACTGGCCAATCGATAGTGTTGACCGGATTCTTTTGATAGCCACTCTACAAACCTTTGCGCATCGTGCCAGCTCACATTGATAACAGGGCGTTCTCCCCGGCCCCAGGTGGCATCGCTGGGTTTTGGGTTGCCAGTGGACTCTGCAAAGCGGTCGTACTCGGCAAAAGTGATTTCGCGGGACGAAATGGCAAAGCTCTGCTGTATTTGGACCTGGTGGGCGGGGCTTGTCAGTGTGCGCTGGTTATTACCCATGGTAAAGCTGCCTGCCCCGACCACAATCATAGGGGGCCCCATGCCCCCCGAGATGAGTTTTGACTGAATTTTCTTGCCGACAAAATAGGCTCTTTTAAGTACAACCTCCAGTTTGAGGTCTTCCTGTTCAATCGACACCCACTGGCGAACGGCGGTAAAACCGGGTTTGCTGATCTCAATATCGTAACGGCCTGGGTCCAGCCTGATTCCCGGGTGATAGCGTGGGCCAATATTCATGATCCGCACACGGGTATCGGACGGTTGGGAGATGACGGTCAATGCAGACAGGGCAGGTTCGCTAATTGTTGATACTGCCTCCACCAGTGCTTGGCTATTTTCCGCTTCACTATTGTTTAGTATTGGAGTGGCTGCGGTTGGGGTGTGAGAATTTATTGTGGGTTCAGGCCCGGTGACAGGGTCCTTGGTCCCGAGGTTTATTGGGGTTTGTGCACCTGCATCGAGAGTGGTTGGTGAGGTCGATACCGGCCCCTCAACTGTTTTGATGTGGGTTGTTGGGTGTTTTTCGGCGCTTCCGATTAGGGAGCTTGCAGTAAAACCGGCAGCCCTATCGAGAGACTCCACCCCTGTTTTCCATCCCGACTGGTAGCCGATAATGCTTAGTAGCCCCCACAGAGATAGGAGGCCTGCCATCATTAAAGTACTCGTCAGCCATGGGCGCTTGTGCTTGGTCGGCTCAGCCAAAAACTGACGCAGACGCACGATGGTATCTTGCTCTTTGCGCTCCTTTGGCACCTTATCCAATGTGTTTCGCCACCGAGGCAGGCCCCGACGGAACTGGTCGGTAATACTGCCGTAGATCGTTAGCGCCAAGGCTCGTGCCAGGCTGGATATTTCCAGCGTTGAGTTGTTGAGCTGGCTAATCGGGTGAGTCGGTTTTCCGGCCAGTGTTGCTACTAGCTGGTCGGCGGCGTCAGCGATGTCGAGGCCGCGCTGAAAGCGCTTGTCGGGATCTTTGGCAAGGAAGCGATCAATCAGCGGCTGATACAGGGCATGGCGTGCCGGTAGTCGCGGTATCGGGTCTGTGAGGTGCTTGATGGCGATAGCTACGGCTTCTTCCGCTTGATAGGGCACAGCACCCGTCAGCATTTCGTAGAATACGACTCCCAGACTGTAAAGGTCTGCGCGACCATCAACTGCTGTACCTCGAGCCTGCTCAGGACTCATATAGTGCGGAGTTCCCACAACCATGCCGCTACTGGTCATACGTGTTGTGCGAGCTACGGCTCGGGCAACGCCAAAATCACTTAAAACAGCTGAGCCATCTTCCCGGAACAGGATATTGTCTGGTTTCAAGTCCCGGTGTACGTAGCCCTTGCTGTGGGAGTGGTCGAGCGCCATGGCAATCTGCCGCACTACATTCAGTGCATCTAGAGGTTCCAAATCCCCTTTTGCCAGGCACTCAGAAACCGATCCCCCGGACATAAAGTCCATAGCGATATAGTTGAGACTGCGATAGCGACCGATATCATGAATGCCGACGATGTTGGGGTGGGAAAGCTGCCCGACGATATTCGCTTCCCTCTGGAATCGCTCACTAAAAATTGGGTCGGCGTTGAGTACCGGGGACATCACCTTGAGAGCGACCTGGCGGCCGACGCTGCGCTGGATCGCCAGGTAGACAGAAGACATCCCGCCCTGGTTGATCTTTTTGAGTATGCGATAGCCGGGTATTTGTAGCGAGGAGGCACCGCTATCGACGACTTCCATGGAACGCTTCCCTTGTATCAAAGCAGGTATAAAAACCCGACGATAGCTGCCGTGGTCAGTGCTGCAGCAAGGAAGAAGGTAAGAGGCTTGAAACTGCCGGGGGCAGCGCCGGAAAAAGTGGTTTCACTTTCTTGCAGGGGGGAGGATTCGGAGAGGGGAGGGGCTGCGGCCGGGGCGTCAATAATTTGTATTGTTACGTTGTCCTTACCACCGGCATCCAGAGCGGCGGTAATTAGAAGTTCGGTGGCCTGATGAGTATCGCTATTTTCCGCCAATATTCCCGCTATTACCTCATCTGGTACTTCTGAGCTAAGACCGTCGCTACAGATAAGTAGCCTCTGCCCAGTGGCCCAGCGATAGGATACTCGATCGACTTCAAGCTTTGGGTTTGTACTGCCGCCGATACATCGCGTGATCACATGCCGGTTTGGGTGGATAGCAGCTTCTTCGGAATTGATTGCGCCAGAATCCATCAGCATCTGCACATAGGAGTGGTCGCTGGTGAGCTGCGAGAGCTTTCCGTTTTGAACTTCGGGAGACCAAAGATAAGCGCGGCTATCGCCAACCCAGTAGATATGAAAATAGTCACCTTCCTCAGCGACCACAACGGCGGTAGACCCCATATTTGCTGTGGTTTGTTCATCCCCGAGCAGGAGAGCGTGCGCTTTTTGCAGGGCGCGCTCATAGTGTCTGTCAGTTTCTGCCGACTTCTGAATTTCTTCAACAACGGTTTTGCTGGCGAGTTCACCCGCATGGTGACCGCCCAAACCGTCAGCTACAACCCAGACACCTTTGTCTTCCGAAGCCCAATAGGCATCTTCGTTTTGTTCACGCTTGTAGCCGGTATGGGTGGCACCGGCACTGCGTGTAGCACTTTTAATGTGCTGAACTGTTCCGCTGTGCCGCGATACTTCGCGTACTTTGGCTTCACTCACTGGCGTGCAACTACCTGTAATTTATTTTAATCTTTCTGACGGTGATAACACATTGCTTGGCAATCACGCGTCTCTTCCCTGTCGCGCAACCGATAGGTTCAAACAAGAACGGCTGGCCGCAAAATAGGTCATCGCTGAATCAGTTAAATACTAGACCTTTGGGCCATTGTAAGCTGCAAACCGAATCACACGCTAACGATATTGCTCATGATAAACTCAACTTTATCGATAAAAGTGAGTGTACCGGCTGCTTTTTAACATTAGTCAAGCTCACTGTCTTCCATAATCGGGCCAGTCCTTGTACTGGCCCTCTTGGCTTTAGGAGCGATTTCGATGCTCAAACTATGTGATATCAAGGATTCGACCCAAAGCGTTTGGCTGGTATCTCCGGGCGTAACTGTTGGGCGGGCACAGAGTAGTGATCTGTGTATAGCGGATGATTCGATAGCGAAAGCACACCTGAAAATCTCTGTAGATGGCGATGCCCTAATTCTTTACAGCTTGTCTGGCGACGCGAGTGTTTTGCTCAATGGCAAGTCAATTGGTACTCCTTGTCGATTAAAAGTGAATGACCAATTGAGGGTGGGTAGCCGCACATTGAAAGTTATTGACCCCAAAATGGTGAAGCTCAAATCCAGTGCTCCTACCCCCTCATCGGCGAAAGGTGTTGCCTGGGCTTTGCGAGCCAACCACCGAGCTATTGCAGGGAAGGTTTTTCCAGTGAAAGGAAGCTCGGTAGTCGGGCGCTCTGATGAGTGCGATATTGCTTTCTCTCTTTCGCATCTGTCCCGGCGGCATGCGCGGCTTGAGGTGCGGGAGGGACTGCTTTTCGTAGTGGACCTGGGCTCTGCAAACGGGACCTTCATCAATAACCGAAAAGTGAGTGAGAGTCGAGTGCGCAGGGGGGATGAATTGCGTTTTGATACTTTAAGTTTTTCTGTGGTCGGGCCTGCCGATGACAATAACCGCACCGCTTTGCGTCCCGCTCTGGCGGAGTTTGATTTGCGCAATATTCCATCTGCAGCGGGAGGGCAAGGGGACGCGGACACCGTCCCTCATACAGTTCAAAAGAAAGTGAGCGATGGGGCGGCGGTGAAAGAAAAGCCTTCGGGGAAGAATAAGGTTTTTCTGGTGACTCTGGTGGCAGCACTGGGTACTGCCGGATATTTTTGGGGTGCCAGTCAGGGAGTTTTTGGATGAGTAAGTCCAGAGAGCTTTTACTCTACACCACACTGGGCTGCGGTCTGTGCGAGAAGGCAAAGGTGGAAATATGGCCGCAGTTGGAACTGTTCAACCTGCGGCTACGGGAGGTGGATATCGCTGAAGATGAGGCCCTGATGGAGCGCTTTTCCATCCGTATTCCCGTGGTGGGCCTCGGAGATCTGGGTGATGTGTGTGGCTGGCCCTTTGATCAAAGGCAGCTGCGGATCTGGTTGGAAGCGCGGCTGGATTGAGTTATAGCCGGCTCGCCGCTTCGTTTTCCCGCAATAATTGTAATTTAGTACCGCTTCGATAGGCGTAGATCACTGTGTACGCCAGTACATTCTGAACGTAGTTGCGAGTTTCTTTGTAGGGAATAGTTTCGATCCAAACATCGTAGGGCAGTTGTTTGCGAGTTTCTTTGAGCCAGCCGGCCACTCGGGTCGGGCCTGCATTGTAGGCGGCAGCGGCGAGAAAACGGTTATTGTCAAATCGGTTTAGCAGCGTGCTGAGATAAAAACTGCCGAGCGCAATATTGGTGCTTGGACTCAGTAGATCCCAGCTGCGTCGATAGCGCACACCCGCCCGCTGGGCTGTAGCTTTAGCCGTTGAGGGGAGAAGTTGCATAAGTCCCAGCGCACCAGAGCTGGACTTGGCATCGTGGCTGAAATGGCTCTCCTGGCGTGCCACCGCATAAATCAGGTAGGGTTCCAACGGCGAACTCTGGGCGCCCACTTGTTTGCTGACGTCGTGCACGATATCGGCAAAGGCGAGAGGGAATCGAAGTTCGAGGTCGTCGAGATATTCAGCAGCGAGTACCGATTGAATGGACTTGTGATACCAACCCCAGGCGCTGGCAACTTTGCCGGCGGCCAACAATTCCTGATGATCCATTGTCTTGGTTGCGTAGCGCCATTCCCTGCGGGCGTGGAATAACTCACCAATCGCTTGTAGTTCGCGTGCCCGGAGTAGCGCTGGCCGGTTAGCCATATCCTGTACCTGGATCGGAGTAATCGGGGCTGGGCGGTGCTCAAAGCTATATTGTTGCCCCAGTGTATCGGCGGCTAAAAAACCGTAATAGCTGCGATTGCGTGCGGCTTTGCGGTACAGGTGGGAAGAGGCCTCACTGCTACCCTGGCCATATAGTTCATCCAGGCAGCGGGCTTTCCAGTAGAGCCAGCGGTCGAGCTGTTGTTGTTCTACCGGTAACCGGTCGATCCAGAAAGCCACTTGTTGCCAATTCAGCTCGCGCAGGGATTGTCGGGCCAGCCACTCGATGGTACGCGCCCCTGTTACCGCGTGGTGCTCCACCAATTGCTGCAGCCGCTGCATATTATCCTGTCGCGCGAACTGTTGTGCCAGATGCTTAAACATCGTCTCTTGTTCAGCATCTGAAAACAGGTAGCTGGCCTGGTAGCGGTGCCAGGCGGCCTCAGCTTTGCCGGCATCTTTTTTTGCCAGCTGATGGAGCCCGTGCAATACGATACCGCGGTACTCCAGCGGGTTGTGAGCGAACGCTGAGTGCGTTAGGAGCTTGTTGGGGGATCGATGGATAGATTGTAAGAGTTTCGCTTTCTGTGCTTGTGAGGGCGTCATTTTCTTGGCTATATAACGTGCCAGATCCAGATTGTCAGCCTCTATGGCCAGCAAGTGGCGTTTCCACGCTAGCTCTTGGGTTAACCCTCCCCCTTTTATCCATTTGGCAAAGACCGGGTCACACTCCTTAACTTGCGAGCGCCCCACCAGCCAAAGTTCGGATATCAATTGCTGAGTTGGTTGTTGACCACCCTGCTGGGATAGGGCATTGGCGTAGTAACAGCGTAGAGAGGCGCGGTGATGCTTGGCCGGTTGGAAGTACCTCAGAAATGTTTCAAACTGTTTTTGATTACCCAATTGGCGCAGCAACCGGATCTGCATCCAGTCGCCAATGGCTGTATCCTTGTTTTGAGCCAAAAATTGATCAACATCTTTTAATGGCAACCGATGTAGCCGTTCGCTGATCGACCAATAGTCGATATAGGCGGCCAGCGGGTAATCTTTCAATTCTGTTTTGAGTTTTTGTAGTTGTTGTCGGTCGTTGTGGTTAATTGCCTGTCGCGCCCTGCGCAATTTTTCTCTGAGGTTCGTGTCATCGCCCTCAGAGACTTTCGAAGTGGCGACTCGGGCCGGCTCAGATTGCGTCGTAGCGGGGGCTGCGACGCTGAGGCAGGTGATAAGTAAGGCGGAAAGAAGCGCGATTCCTTTTGCGTCAGCTGACATCTCAATTACCTCGGTTGCAAATGTGTTTGCAGCTATGACTGACTACACGGTAAAAAAGCGTAAAATAGCTGATTTTTCACAGAACCCGATAGTGTCAATTTCGCTTCTTTCATCAGCGGAATCAGATTCGGGTTTGATAATTGTAGTGCCTATTTATGTTGCTTCTATTGGATGGGGTCAGTCTTCGTTACGGGACCCAGGTACTGGCAGATAATGTCAGCGCAAAAATTGAACGTGGTGATCGCATATGCCTGGTTGGGCGCAATGGTGAGGGGAAGTCCAGCCTGTTGCGTCTGATTGCGGGCAAGGTCGATGCAGATGGCGGTGAAATTGTTCGCGCCAGTGGCTTGGTTCAAGCGGTTTTGGAGCAGGAATTACCTGCTGATTGTAGCGATTCAGTCTATGGCTACGTCGCGGCGGGTTTGGGGGACATTGGTGCCGTTTTGGCTCGCTACCGGGAGTCTCCCGCCGCTGACCTTCAAGCAAAAATTGAAACTGCCCACGCGTGGGAGTTGCTCCCCAAAGTGGATAGTGTGCTGGATCGGCTCGACTTGAATGCCGATGAGCGGGTTGCCGATCTCTCTGGTGGCTGGCAGCGGCGTGCAGCGCTCGCTCGAGCGCTGGTGGTAGAGCCGGATCTCTTGATTCTGGATGAACCCACAAACCACCTGGACATTGCAGCAGTCGAATGGCTGGAAAATTTCCTCGCCAGTTACCGTGGCGCGCTGTTGTTTGTTAGCCACGATCGCGCTTTGGCGCAGCGTTTAGCTACGAGTGTCTGGGATCTGGATCGTGGGCATTTGCGAACTTTTCGATGCAAATTTGACCGTTACAAGGAAGAAAAAGAGAAACTGCTGGAAGAAGAAGCTAAAAATGACGCGCTGTTTGATAAGAAACTAGCTCAGGAAGAGACGTGGATTCGCCAGGGTATCAAAGCGCGCCGGACCCGTAATGAGGGGCGTGTAAGATCATTGCAGGCGCTGCGTGGCCAGAGAGCGGCGCGCAGAACCCAGCAGGGTACCGCAAAAATGGCCCTGGATAGCGGTGAGATATCAGGGAAGTTGGTGGCCGAATTAAACGATGTCACTTTCTCATACTCGGACGAGCAACCCTTGGTCAAAGATCTATCTTTCACGTTGTTACGTGGAGACAAGGTAGGTTTGATTGGCCCTAATGGGGTGGGCAAAAGTACTCTGATTAAATTGTTGTTGGGGGAATTGGAGTCTCAGGGCGGAAACCTGCGCCTGGGTACCAAGCAACAGGTGGCCTATTTTGATCAGCGCAGGGACCAGCTTAACCCTGACTTGACGGTGCTTGATAATGTTGCTGAAGGGCGCGACTCGGTCACTATTGGGGGTAAGAGCCGTCATGTGATGTCGTATTTGTCCGATTTTCTTTTCAGTGGGATAAAAGCGCGCACCAAAGTCAGTGCGCTGAGTGGCGGAGAGCGCAATCGGGCGCTTCTGGCGAAGCTGTTCAGCCAGCCGGCGAATATTCTGGTACTCGATGAACCCACCAATGATCTGGATGTGGAAACCCTGGAGCTGCTAGAGCAACTGCTACTAGATTTCAGCGGCACGGTTTTGCTGGTCAGCCACGACCGGGCTTTTTTGGATAATGTTGTTGGCTCTTGCCTAGCCTTTGAAGGAGAGGGGCGTGTCCGCGAATATGTCGGAGGTTATGGTGACTTTGTGCGCCAAGGTGGCAGTTTTGCGGTCGAGTTGAAAGAGACCAAGCTCGCTGCCACTTCCCCTACGGACAAACTAAAGGTTCAAGATACTGGGCCAGCAAAGAAAAAGAAGCTGAGCTATAAGCTGCAGAGAGAGTTGGATAACCTTCCCGCATTGATTGAAGCGCTGGAAGAAGGGGTATCGGCTATTGAGCAGGAGATCGCTGATCCCGGTTTTTATCTGCAGGAACAGCAACAGGTACAGGATAAGCTGAACTCACTCGCGGAGCGGCAAATTCAGCTGGAAGAGGCATTTGAACGCTGGTCCGAACTCGAGGGTGGGGACGAGTAAATGGTGGTGTGGTGGCCCTTTAGGCCACCACAATGACTGCTTTGTTGCTGGTGATTATTCATCATCCACATGAACTCGGATGGCCAGCACATCGCACTTTGCTCCGTGGAGGACCCCGTTTGCCGTGGAGCCGAGGAGGAGCGCCAGGCCGTGGCGACCATGGCTGCCGATAATCACTAAGTCGGCTTCGATATCCTTGGCTAAGCGGTGAATTTCTGTCGATGGTTGGCCGAGGATAACGTGCTGTCGATCGGCGGGGATATTCAGCGGGGTTGCCGCTTTTTGTAGCTGTTCCTTGGCCTGGGATTGCAACTGGTCCTGGACCTCGGAAAGGTCCATCGGGATATCGCCGCCATAGGCAAATGTCAGCGGTTCGATAGCATGGAGTAGGCTTAACTCCGCACCAAATGCTTCAGCCATGCCCGCAGCTTTCTCGAGTACCTGGGAAGACTCTTTTGAGAGGTCCAACCCCACCAGGATACGTTGGTATTTCGCCATAGTTTGCCTGCTCCTATCCCTATTTTTACTGAGTGAATACGCCCTGATGACACCTATTTTGAGTCTACCGTAAAAAAAACCGATTGACATAGATCACGCAGAACACAGCACAATAGTCACTTTTTTCCACTAATGAGGAGTGGTTATGTCTGATTGGTTACCGGTGATTATCATCGGATTTGCCATGGTGTTGGTACTGGGGCCGGTGATGTGGCTCAAGCCCAATGCCCGTGACAGCCGCCTTGCCGGCATGCGCAGTCAGGCAGCTCGGGCCGGTATTACTGTACAAATCCAAGCGTTGCCCGCAGCCCTTGGTGATGGCACAGCCGCTGTCTATTATCACCGTTGGCAAAATCCCAAGGGGCTCCAGGTAGGCTGGATTCTGGAGCTTCAGCGCATCGAACACGAGCTTAATTTTTCCGGGCAATGGGATTGGGCCAAGGGGCAGCCTGCCCCGAAAGACGCTTGGAAATATTTGCACGCACTGTTGGGGGAGCTGCCTCGGGATATTTGCGCTATCACCGCGACTCAGGTCGGTCTTGGCGTTCAGTGGCGTGAGTCTGGCGGAGATACAAGTTTCCAAAAACTTATGTCTTCACTGGATAAATACTCCCCATTAATAGAAGAAGCCATTCGAAAAATGAGGCCCAGCCCGACGACTCAGGAGCTGTCCTAAGGGGACGTTTGGGGTGCAAAATAGCGTCTGGTAAGTCGCATTTCGGTAGACTAATGGGTGCTAATTTTAGTGACTGAGACCGGAAAATTGTCAGCATTGCTTGACCGCGCCCTTAGTCAGGCTTATATATTCGCGCAGCGCAAGCCTGATTAGCAGGCTTGTAAGACTTGCAATAGCAGTAAATTTTCATTTGAAATCAAAGGCTTATGGGTAAATCACTGGTCATCGTCGAATCACCGGCCAAAGCGAAAACTATCAATAAATATCTCGGCAAGGACTTTGTTGTGAAGTCCAGTGTCGGTCATATTCGCGATTTGCCCACAGGTGGGGGCAATAAAAAGCCGGTTGACGCAAAGGAGCGCGCTCGTCGCGCAGCGGAAACACGTAAACTTTCGCCGGAGGCGAAAGAGGCTTTTAAGCGAAAGAAAAATCGTGAGCAGTTGATCAAGCGTATGGGGATTGATCCTGATCACGAGTGGCAGGCGCACTATGAAATATTGCCTGGCAAAGAAAAAGTGGTCAGCGAACTGCAGAGACTTGCCGAAGGTGCCGATCATATTTATCTCGCAACGGACTTGGATCGCGAGGGGGAGGCGATCGCCTGGCACTTGCGAGAAGCGATTGGTGGTGACAACGATCGCTACCGTAGGGTGGTCTTCAACGAGATTACCAAGTCTGCTATCCAGGAGGCTTTTAAGGATCCGGGACGCCTGAATATCAATCGTGTTAATGCGCAGCAGGCCCGTCGTTTCCTCGATCGGATCGTCGGTTATATGGTGTCGCCACTACTCTGGGAGAAAGTTGCGCGAGGCCTTTCGGCGGGACGAGTACAGTCTGTAGCTGTTCGCCTTCTGGTAGAGCGGGAGCGGGAAATCCGCGCGTTTATACCAGAAGAGTACTGGACCCTGTTTGCCGATACGACAACCACAAAGGCAGCCAAGCTATGCCTTGAGGTTAAGAAGCAGTCCGGCGAAGCTTTCCGTCCTGTCAATGAAACTCATGCCAGCAGTGCTACCAAGCAGTTGCAGTCCAGTGAGTTCGTCGTCTCTGGCCGTGATGACAAACCGACCAGTTCAAAACCCAGTGCCCCGTTTATTACTTCCACTCTGCAGCAGGCGGCCAGTAATCGCCTCGGCTTTAGCGTCAAGAAAACGATGACTCTGGCCCAGCGCCTGTACGAAGCGGGTCATATCACATACATGCGTACCGACTCTACGAACCTGAGTAAAGAAGCTGTGGGTTCCGCTCGGGAGTATATTTCTGAGAACTACGGTGATAAGTATCTGCCAGAGAGCCCGAACAGCTACAGCAGTAAAGAAGGCGCGCAAGAGGCGCACGAAGCGATCCGCCCGTCAGATGTTCGTATCGCACCCAATATGCTTTCTGGTGCGGAACGTGATGCAGAGAGACTCTACAACCTGATCTGGCAACAATTTGTCGCTTGCCAGATGACGCCGGCTCAGTTCACTTCCACTGCCATCGTGGTCACTGCCGGGGAGTTTGAGCTACGTGCCAGAGGCCGGGTGATACGTTTCGACGGTTTCCTTAAAGTGGCGCCATCGAGCGGTAAAAAAGATGAAGACCTGCTTCTTCCCGATGTCAAAGTGGGAGAGAAACTGGCCCTTGAGCAACTGGACCCCAAGCAGCACTTTACCAAGCCGCCTGCGCGCTTTAGTGAAGCGGCCTTGGTCAGAGAGTTGGAAAAGCGCGGTATTGGTCGTCCGTCCACTTACGCTTCTATTATTTCCACCATCCAGGATCGCGGTTACGTACGACTGGAGAATCGGCGTTTTTACGCGGAGAAGATGGGAGATATTGTTACTGATCGACTCAGCGAAAGCTTTAAGAACCTCATGGATTACGGATTTACCGCGAATCTGGAAGAGTCTTTGGATTCGGTTGCTGAGGGGGATAAGGGATGGAAGCAGCTTCTCGACGAGTTCTATCAGGATTTTTCAGGGCGTCTGGAAAAAGCCCAAGCAGCCGATGCGGGTATGCGCCGCAACTCGCCCACCGATACAGATATTGAGTGTGACAAGTGTGGTCGCCATATGCAGATCCGCACGGGCTCTACGGGGGTGTTCCTGGGTTGTTCCGGTTATGCTCTTCCACCGAAGGAGCGCTGTACCAATACCATGAACCTGGTTTCAGGTGATGAAGCGGTGGACGCGGACAAGGACGAAGAAGCCGAGTCCAGGCTTCTACGCGAGAAGCGCCGTTGTACCAAGTGCGGTACGGCCATGGATAGCTACCTGCTAGATGAGCAACGCAAGTTGCACATTTGTGGCAATAACCCTGATTGCAACGGTTATGCTGTCGAGCAGGGCACCTTTAAAATTAAAGGTTACGATGGTCCAATTATCGAATGTGATAAGTGCGGCAGCGATATGCAATTGAAGTCGGGGCGCTTCGGTAAGTACTTTGGCTGCACCAATGAAGACTGTAAGAATACTCGCAAGCTGTTAAAAAATGGGCAGGCGGCACCTCCGAAAATGGACCCGGTTCCCATGCCGGAGTTGGCATGTATCAAAGTGGAAGATCACTATATTTTGAGAGATGGTGCTTCCGGTCTTTTTCTGGCGGCCAGCCAGTTTCCGAAGAATCGAGAAACCCGGGCGCCGCTGGTAAAAGAGTTGTTACCGCACCAAAGTGAAATTGATCCAAAGTACAATTTCCTCTTTTCTGCACCGACGCAGGATGCGGATGGGCGGGATACTGTGGTTCGATTTAGCCGTAAAACCCAGGAGCAATACGTTCAGTCTGAGGAAGAGGGCAAAGCAACCGGGTGGCGCGCTTTTTATCGTGATGGCAGCTGGCAAGTGGAAGCTTCCAGTAAAAGTACCGCGGCAAAACGCAAAAAGCCGGCGACTAAAAAAGCAGCGGCGAAGAAGTAAGAGATGAGTAACCCTTACACCGTTCATGTCACCTCGGCATTGCGTAAGAGTCAGCTGCTGTTGCAGCTGCCTTGCGAAATATCCCTCCAGCGCTCAGCGCTGGAGGAGGCGGCATTGCTGCAGCTGTGGAAGGCCTACCAGGCCTTCCTTGCCGAGCAGGCTGCTCAGCTCCAATTAGGCTTTGAGCCTGACTCTCCTCAACTGATGGTCGATGCACTAAAGGCTCAGGGGCGGGCCAGTGCTGATGCAAATGAACTGGCGGATTTGCTCAAAGATTCAGGCAGCTGGCTATCCCATATGTTGTCCGCTTGGACAGCGTTACAGGAACTCTCTGTGATAGCGAAGGAAAAGAAACAGAAAGTTAATTTGATTCCATTGCACAATGAATCCCTGGGGTCAGATTTGACTATTTTGTCCCAAGAACAACTGCTTCAATGGCACCAAGCTTTGAGTGAATTGGTACGCAGGCAGAGAGCCCTCCTTGATGAATGTTAGTTTTCACACTATTGATTAGACTTAAATTGGGCGAATGAAACTTCTCGCAAGCCTGTGGTACACTGGGCGCAAACTGTTGTGCCGTGAAGGAAAAGCGAATGTCCTCCGAAACTTTTGAAATTATCGAGCTGGCTAATGGCGATGTAGCCTTGCGTCGTGCTGGCCACAAAGAGGACCCTTTGGTGAGCATCCATTTTTCAGCAGAAAGTCTTCAGTTTCTCAGAAAGCACAAAATCGCTGTGGCCAGAGCAATGCTGGAAGCTGGTATTGAGGCTGTACAAAATCTGGACGATTTAGAGGCGGGTTATTTCGAGGAAGAAGACGAGCTGATGCCAGCTAATCATACGATTCATTGATACTGACTAGCTTCCATATTCTATCAACAGCGGCCAAAGGCCGCTGTTGTCGTTTCTGGGAGCTGCTTAAGGTGTTTGACGGATCACACCTACAGCCAGACCCTCAATAACAAAGTTCTTATCTCTCATATCGACTTGAATTAGATCAAAGTCATCATTTTCTGGCAGCAGTTGTACGGTGGCCTGATTGCCTTTGCGGCGAAAGCGCTTCACAGTTACTTCGTCATCAATACGAGCCACCACGATTTGCCCGTTGCGCACCTGCTCGGTCTTTTGTACAGCCAGTAAATCCCCGTCGAGAATGCCTGCGTCGCGCATACTCATGCCGTGCACTCTCAGCAGGTAGTCTGCGGGGGGGTGGAAAAAGCTGGCGGGTAGGTCGCAATAATCTTCGATATGTTCAGCGGCGAGGACTGGGTTACCCGCAGCAACCCGTCCAATAATCGGTAGACCGGATTGGTAGTCGGGAATACGGATGCCACGGGAAGCGCCGGCAACCATCTCGATGGCGCCTTTTCTAGCCAAAGCCTTCAGGTGTTCTTCAGCGGCATTGGGTGAGCGGAACCCCAGTTCCTGGGCAATTTCTGCGCGTGTCGGCGGATAGCCTGTTTCATTCAGGTAAGCTTTGATCAAATCGAGAACCTGGGCCTGGCGTGCGGTGAGATTGGTCATGGATTTACCTATTTTTCTGTATTTATATACAGTTGCTGGAATTATATACAGATTTAATGTTCGCGCAATCCTTAGGTTTTAGTCTTTGTGAGCTGCTACATTGAGGTAGAAAGAAAGGAAAGAAGAAAAGGTTGAAGTAACTGACAAAGAGGGAAAAAAATAATGTTAGATGCAAAGATGCCTGAAGCGTGGAGAGTGCTGCGTATCCAGTCTGAGCTGATTGACGGAATAGAGCGTTTGATCGTGCTTGGCGATGCGGTAACGGTATTTGGAGGGGCGAGGTTTACTGAGGACAGCCCCGAGTATCAGCAAGGGGTGAGGTTGGGAAAATTACTTGCCGCAGAAGGAATTCCTGTTATTACCGGTGGTGGGCCGGGATTAATGGAAGCATGCAACCGAGGCGCCTTTGGTCAGCCAGGTACTTCGGTCGGATTGAATATAGAGCTGCCATTTGAGCAGGCCGCAAACCCTTATCAGGATATTAGTTTAAATTTCCGTTACTTTTTTGTGCGCAAATTTATGTTTGTAAAGTATGCGCTGGGATTTGTTGGGCTTCCCGGCGGATACGGCACGTTGGATGAGCTATTTGAGGCGTTGACCCTGGTGCAAACACAAAAAGTTCGACGTTTTCCCATTGTGCTTGTCGGTAAACGTTACTGGGGTGGCCTATACAATTGGTTGGTAGATACCGTTCTCGAGCGCGATTGTATCGATGTCGGTGATCTCGATTTATTTCATATTGTTGATAGTGTTGAAGAGGCGTCAGATCTCATCTTGAAATATATGCAGGCTGCTAAAGGATAGTCTGTTTAGACTAACTAAAATTCTTTTGGTTGTTTTGAATCTACCCCAATAATCTTCTGTTGCGCCACCTTCAATTAATGAGATATGGGCGTGGCGAGTCAGCTTCTGTTGAAGCTGTTTGGATTTCACCAGATTACCCCTCGCCTGAAGTTTACTTTTCTTTTCTCCGTGCTACAGGTTTTAGTGCGCTAAGTCCTGTTAATCAGGGCTGCCACTGCGCCATGGGAGCGCAGCAAAGCCGGTGTAGCCCATAGGCGTGGCGGAGAATATGCTACTCTGGCGACAATTAAACGTTTGTTTTAAATGGTGGTTTGAGGCTTATGAGCCAGACGGATACGGTCAGCCGGATACTGGATGCAGCAGAGGTGCTGTTTGCTGAGCGCGGATTTACTGAGACTTCCCTGAGGACGATTACCAGTACTGCGGGGGTGAACCTGGCCGCCGTTAACTACCACTTCGGCTCAAAGAAGGAGTTGATTCAGGCTGTATTCGAGCGTTTTTTGACGCCTTTTACCCGTGCGCTTGAAGAGGAGTTGAACCGCCGTATTGCCGAGGGGGTACCGCTGGGGGTGCAGGAGCTTATTGAGTGCTTGTATCGAGTTGGATTGGGTAGCTTGGGCTTGGAGGGGAAAGATCCGCAGAGATTTATGCGTCTATTGGGTCTCGCTTACACCCAGTTTCAGGGGCATCTGCGGCGGTTTATTGTATCGCGCTATGGCGATACCTATCGTCGCTTTGCCGGGCTGTTAGCTGAGGCGCTGCCGGGGTTGGACCCGGAAACATTTTATTGGCGCCTCTATTTTATGCTCGGCGCCACGATTTTCACGCTGTCGAGTCACGATGCCATTGAAGCTATCCTGCGTGAGGACTTCGGCACACGCAGCAGTCTACCGGAAACACTGGAGCGGTTGGTGCCCGCTGCTTCAGCCATGCTTAAGGTCGATAGTCACTAAGCCCAATTGAACGCTGAGAAAAGCGACAAGGAACTTTATATGTCTTTACCCGTCGGACCGGTAATGGTGGATATCGAAGGGCTTGAACTCACCGATGAAGATTGTGTGTTGCTAACCCATCCAATGGTGGGTGGGCTCATCTTCTTTGCACGCAACTACCGGGACCGCCGGCAGTTAACTGAATTGGTAGGGGCTGTTCGCGCGGTGCGCCCGGAGATTTTGTTGGCGGTGGATCAAGAGGGTGGCAGGGTCCAGCGGTTTCGTGATCAATTTACGCGTATTCCCTCCATGCAGGCTCTGTGTGCTGTGGCGGATCAGCAGCAGCTGCAAGATGTGGGTTGGTTGTTAGCGGCGGAGCTTCTCGCCGTTGGTGTGGACTTTAGCTTTGCTCCGGTACTGGATGCTGACGACAGCGGCAGTCGAGTAATCGGCGATCGGAGTTTCTGTTCCAATCCTGCGCGCTTGTCGGCTTTGGCGCGCCCATTTATACAGGGTATGCAAGAAGCGGGTATGGCCACTACCGGTAAGCACTTCCCAGGTCACGGCCATGTGTTCGAAGACAGTCATATCGAGTTGCCCGAAGACAGTCGCTCTTTGGAGCAGGTCATGGAGACAGATGCGGTACCGTTTATCGACTGCATCGCAACCCAGGATCTGAGTGCAGTGATGCCGGCACATATCCGTTTTGTGAATATAGATTGTCAGCCAGTCGGTTTTTCACGTTATTGGTTGCAGGATATTTTACGTGGGCGGCTTCGTTTTGAGGGTGTGATCTTTAGTGATGATCTGTCAATGGAGGGTGCTGGTGCTGCAGGTGGCTATGGTGAGAGAATTCGGGCGGCCCTGGAAGCGGGCTGCGATATGGGGATAGTGTGTAACAACCGTATAGGTGCTTTGGAATCCCTGGCGGCGCTGGATCGGTTCGTAGTCAAGCCCGAATCCAGGCACCGCTTGGCGGCTATGAGGGGGCGGCCTGTGATACCGTCCTGGGGTGAGCTTGAAAAGAGTGCGCGCTGGCAAAGAACCCGAGACTGGTTGGCCGGCATAATGCACTGAGTAAATTGCGTTGTAATCCGTTTGTGCTTCCTGTCCGGCAGGAGGTTCACAGCGGAATCGCCGACTGTTGGTTAAAGCGGAGGAATTAAAGTGGGATCCGTAGAGAGCGTATTGATGTCCTGGCTGGGTGAAAACCGGGTTTGGGTAGTTTCTGTTTTCCTGATCGTACTGGCATCGGGTTTGGCAGCCTGGTCTTTTGGCCGGTTTGTGCACCGCCTGGCTATTCGCGCAGAAAAAACCATAAATCCTTGGGATGATGCTCTGGTGGGCGCGCTCTTTCCACCGGGGCAGGTGCTGATATGGCTGCTGGGGTTGAGCGTAGCGGCGCAGCGAGCTGGGGATGCAACCGGCGCCGAGATATTTATGTTGGCCGTGCCCGCTCGGGAGATTGGCCTCATCCTGATTATGGCCTGGTTTGCCTGGCGCTTCTCCCACAGTGTGGAGCATAATTTGTGTGACCCGCGCTATATGGGCAAACCAATGGATGCCACTACGGTGCGGGCTATCGGCAAGCTGGTTAGAGCCTCAATTGTGATCACTGCTGGCATTGTGGTTATGCAATTCCTTGGTTATAGCGTCAGCGGCGTTTTGGCATTTGGCGGTATTGGTGGTTTGGCCGTGGGGTTTGCGGCAAAAGACCTGCTGGCGAATTTTTTTGGTGGCCTGATGATTTATTTAGATCGGCCGTTCGCTGTCGGCGACTGGATTCGCTCTCCGGATAAGGAAATTGAAGGCACTGTGGAGGATATTGGCTGGAGGCTCACCAGGATTCGGACCTTCGATATGCGGCCCGTGTATGTGCCCAATGGGATCTTTACCCAAATAGCAGTAGAAAATCCTTCCCGTATGTTAAATCGAAGAATTTTCGAAACGATTGGTATTCGTTATGAGGATGCGCACTTAATGGCACCAATAGTGGCGGATGTTAAAAAAATGTTACAGGAACACCCAGAAATTGATTCTAATCGTACGTTAATAGTTAACTTTAATAGTTTTGCTTCCTCATCTTTGGATTTCTTTGTGTATACATTTACTCGCACTACCGATTGGGTGCGTTATCACGAAGTAAAGCAGGATGTTCTGCTAATGATTTTAAACATAGTCGAAGGATATGGAGCATCCTGTGCGTTCCCGACTTCGACATTACATATTGCCGATATCCCTTCAATAGCGCGAGAGGCCGCGTTAGACAGTTGATGGATGGGAGTGCAATAAGGTACAAATGATTAGTTTCTAGTTGAGCGCTTTTTAAGATTTTGACGGTTAATCACGCATATTGGGAAAAACGTAGTATTTATTTCACATAGAAAACTAGACACTGGCGCTGTTTTATCTAAGAATCAGGTTACGTCCTTTGGGTATTCACCCTTAGGATTAAGCAAGATAGCATTCTGCATGGAGCAGTTTGTTAACAATGGGGTGGCGTTTGCCCCTCTTGCCGAATTGAGCAGTGAGGTAATAGAGGTAGGCGCAATAACAATAATGAGGTTTTCTCAATGAGTGATCGCGTTACAGGTACAGTGAAGTGGTTTAATAACGCACGGGGTTATGGCTTCATCACCTGTGGAGAAGGAACTGAAGACATTTTCGTTCACTATCGCAGCATTCGAGGCGAGGGCTATAAAACCCTTAATGAGGGGCAGGCGGTGGAATTCGAAATGCAACAAGGTGACAAAGGACTGCTGGCGGAAGATGTTGTTCCCTGTGAGTGATTTGCGGATTACTCGTTGAAAGAACTGTTGTCAGTGTAGGGTTGTGCGGCGTTGTTGGCGTCAGCCCTGCCAGCGCCTCTGAGAAGCGGATCACCCGATCCGCTTTTTTGTTTCTGGATTTGCTTGTTCTGAAGGTCCTGAAATGGGTGCTGAACCTGGCCACAGTTATTGTTTTATTTTCTTGTTTTTATTATTGGGTTGTTCGTTTTTATTGGAAAATAAAGCCCTTTAAATAATGTGTCTATTTTTATTCTATCGCCTTGCGGGAGTGTTGCCGCCCTCCATATTTTTGCTTGGTTATTTCTGTCTGTTAGTGCGTGATTTTTTGACGGTATTTACTTGTGTATTTGAGGGGTGGTCACAAATTAATTTAATTAGGTGTGCAGTTTCATCTTGTTTGATTAAGGTGGGTTATTTGTTGGGGTTTGTTGGTTTTTGGGGTGACCTTAATAAGGCGCCGGAAAAGTTTTTGGGCGCCTTATTAAATTAAAATCATTTAAAATAAATGGCTGTTAATGGCTGCTGCTTGCTTCTGTGTTGCTTTCAGGTGTGTCGATTTTAAGTTTGTTTTCTTTTTTGGGCTTGGCGACAGTTCGTATCTCAATAAGAATGCCAAACTCTGGGTGGTCAATATAATGGAGTTGCCCACTGCGCAAGCGTCGATCGTGCTGAAGTCTTGAAACGCGAGCGACATATAAAGGTTCCTCTTTTACGAGCGATGGCTCGCTAAGGGTGAAGGGTTCATAGGTGCCCATCCCGTTTTGTTGGTCTCCAAGCTCAAAGCCAGCATTTTGCGTATGGGTTGTGTCAATGGCGCTCTTGCTATTGGTTGAAACCTGAAGATGTTTTTCGGTCTTATTGTGGGGGCGCTGCGGAAGTAGTATGCCTTGCTCGCCTGTTGGGGTATTAAAATCGCTCAGCCACAAATTGGTACTGATATGTAGGTACCGCGAGACACTGAGAGTAATGTACCCCTCCAGCTGGCTATGTCCACTCAACTGGCTGCCGCCGTTAATAAGGATGGCTGGGGAGTTTTTTTTGCTTTTCAGCACCTGGCGCCAAGCTTTGTGGAAGAGGACTCTATCCCCTGCGCGGGAAATCGCAGCTGCCTTATTGCCGAGAATCGAGGCAGTAGGTGATAGCAGCAGTTTCGGGGCTGTTGGTGTAGCCTCTACGGCAAGCTCAAAACCATTTTGCGCTTCTTGCAGTGACTCAGTTGGCTCTGAAGTTGAGGTCAATTCGACCAGAGATAAGGCTTCCTCTGTAGAGGGGGGTGGCGGGGATGCCTGTAAGGTTGCAAAGTCGACCCATTTCGATGGGTATTGCAGGCGGGGAGCTGCAGGCCAGGTCTCTGCGGTTCTTTCCATACCCTGGGGTCGCTCGAATACGATCATCTCTATTTCGAAAGTATTCCCCGCGTAGTTGACGGCCTGGGCACTGGAGGCCGCCAGTGTGAGCGCCAGTGTTGAGCAGAGGCTAATTATCCTTTTCATGGGGTTACCACTTAAATAATTCTTTTGGGGTGCTGAAGTGTAATTTGCTGGTTATTGCTACATCGGTGGGGGTGTGACCGAAAGGTTTCCCGTCGCAACCCCTTTGGTGTTTTTCGGATGGTATCACTGCGCAAGCTTTTCCAATACTTCGTTGATCTCCCGCAGCTTATGCTCTGTACCCTCCTCGTCGAGACTGAAATTGAGCTGGTTGGCGCCGGCCAGCTGAAAGTGCCCCGGCTGGGTCTGCACCATCTTGACCAGGGTGAATGGATCTACTCGGGTATTTTCCGCAAACTCGATACGTGCCCGTGTCGTGGAGGCCTCCAGCTTACGGATGCCCAAGCTTTCGGCCTTCAGCTTGATCTCAGTGGTGCGGAACAGATGTTTCACGGGTTCCGGTAGCAGGCCAAAGCGATCAATCATTTCAACTTGAAGCTCCTTGAGTTGCTGTCGATCGGTAGCGTTGGCGATGCGCTTGTACATCATTAGGCGGCCATGCACATCGGGCAGGTAGTCCTCGGGGATCAGAGCGGCCACCCTTAAGTTTACATCGACGGCAGAAGACTCGAGCGGTTCATCGATATTTGGGGTGCGGCCCTCGCGAATTGCTTTTACCGCTTTATCGAGCATCTCCATATACAAGTTGAAACCGACACTCTGGATTTGCCCGCTTTGCTCCTCTCCGAGCAGCTCGCCCGCCCCGCGGATTTCCAAGTCGTGGGTGGCCAGGGTGAAACCCGCACCGAGGTCCTGGGCTTCACTAATTGCTTCCAGGCGTTTAACCGCGTCGCCGGTCATGGAGCGTTTGTTGGGGGTCAGCAGGTAGGCGTAAGCCTGATGGTGAGAGCGCCCTACGCGACCGCGCAGCTGGTGTAGTTGCGCGAGGCCAAACTTGTCGGCGCGCTCGATCAGGATGGTATTGGCTGTGGGTACATCAATACCGGTTTCGATAATGGTGGTGCATATCAGGACATTGAAGCGCTTGTGGTAGAAGTCGCTCATGACCTGTTCCAGTTCTCGCTCGCGCATCTGGCCATGACCGATACCGATACGGGCTTCGGGGATCATTTCCTGCAGCTCGCGGGCGATACGTTCGATGCTCTTGACCTCATTGTGCAGGAAGTACACCTGACCTCCGCGGAGAATTTCCCGAAGTATCGCCTCTTTCACCAGGGCATCATCGCGCTCGCGCACAAATGTTTTGACGGAGAGTCGCCGTGCGGGTGGGGTTGCTATTACCGAGAGATCGCGGATTCCGGCCATTGCCATATTCAGTGTGCGCGGAATCGGTGTGGCGGTAAGGTTTAGGATATCCACTTCGGAGCGCAGGCTCTTGAGTCGTTCTTTCTGGCGAACCCCAAAGCGATGTTCCTCGTCGATGATCAGTAGGCCCAGGTTTTTAAAATCCAGGTCGCTTTGCAGCAGCTTGTGGGTGCCGATCAGAATATCCACCGTGCCGCTGGCGACCTTGGTTTTAACGTTGTCCACCTCTTTGTTGGAGCGGAAGCGGGAGATGACCTCAATATTGATTGGCCAGTCAGCGAAGCGGTCTTGGAATGACTGAAAGTGTTGTTGTGCGAGTAGGGTTGTGGGCACCAGCATGGCAACCTGTCTGCCGGCATGGGCGGAGACAAAGGCCGCGCGCATGGCCACTTCTGTCTTGCCAAAGCCCACATCGCCGCACACCAGTCGGTCCATGGGTTTGTCTGAGAGCATATCGCCCAGAACAGCCTCAATAGTCTGCTGTTGATCTGGGGTTTCTTCGAAGGGGAAGCCTGCAGAGAATTCGCGGTAGGCCAGTTGCGGATTGGTGAAGGCGTGACCGACACGAGCTTCGCGGCGGGCGTAGATGTCCAAAAGCTCTGCGGCGGCATCGCGCACTTTTTCTGCGGCTTTGCGTTTGGCTTTTTGCCACTGCTCGCTGCCCATCTTGTGTAGGGGGGCGATGGCCTCGTCAGCGCCAGAGTAGCGGCTGATCAAGTGCAGACTGGCAACGGGCACGTAGAGCTTGGCTTCATCCGCATACTCAAGGGTCAGGAATTCTGCCGGTTGCCCATCAATTTCCAAGTGCTGTAGGCCGCGGTAGCGACCTACACCGTGATCAATATGTACCACGGGTGTGCCGATACGCAGTTCGGCCAGGTTTTTAACGGTGTTATCCGCTTCATCCTTGGCTTTCTTGCGTCGCCGCTGCTGTAGTACGCGCTCCCCAAATAGCTGTGGCTCGGCAATCAGATTGATCTGCGGATCATTGAGGACCAGTCCCTGGTCAATGGGGGCTACTGTGATGCCAATGGTGTCCTCTGCGTCGAGGAAGTCCTGCCAGCTGTGGAACGTGGGCGGGGTGAGGCGTATGCCTTTCAGTAGTTCGAGCAGGGCCTCGCGCCGCCCGCTGCTCTCCGCGCAGAAGAGTACCCGCCCGGAATATTCGATTAAATAGTTCTCCAGGGCCGCCAGTGGTTGCTCGGCCTTGCCGTCAACCGGCAGTGAGGGCGGAACGGCAGTGGCGAAATTGAAGTTGCCCTGGGCCTCGGGGAGTTTTTCGGTGGAATAGACTGCGCGTGGCAGCGATTTCAGGGCCGCATTGAATTCGTTGACTTCCAGCAGTATCTGGCGGGGCGGCAGGATCGGTCGGGACAGGTCTCCACAGCGGCTTTCGTAGCGGTTGCCGACTTCACGCCAGAAGTTTTCCAGGGGCTGTTGTATATCACCTTGCAGGAAAGCCTGGCTACCTTCAGGTAGGTAGTCGAACAGGCTTGAGCAATTGCCATCAAAAAATAACGGGAGGTAATATTCAATACCGGCGGGGGCGATTCCTGCACAGATGTCCTGGTAGATGGTTACCTGGCTGGGATCACTGTTGAACTCCCCGTGCCAGTTTTGCAGGAATCCCGAGAGGGCTGCCTTGTGCAGGGGAAATTCCCGTGCGGGTAACAGTTGAATGGTTTTGACCGTTTCTATGGTGCGCTGGGTTTCCGGGTCGAAAGTGCGCAGGGATTCAATCTCATCATCGAACAGGTCAATACGGTAGGGCAGGGGGCTGCCCATGGGGAATATGTCCATCAATGAGCCGCGCACGGCAAATTCGCCGTGCTCGTAGACGGTATCGACACAGTGGTAGCCGGCCTGTTCCAGCAGTCGCCGCTGGATATTGATGTCAAACTGCTGTCCCTCTTCCAGTATCAGGGCGTTGCCGGTGATGTAACTGCAGGGGGGCAATCGGTGCATCAGTGTGCTGACTGGGATAATAACGATCCCCGGTCCCATTTGTGGGAGTTGGTAGAGGGTCGCCAGGCGGTCCGAGATAATGTCCTGGTGGGGGGAGAAGGTGTCGTAGGGAAGGATTTCCCAGTCGGGGAAATGGAAGATTTCAAGCTCGCCGTTTCCCTCCTTATCTCTCCGTGCTTTGTTAAAAAATTTCAACTGCACCTCTAAACGGTGCGCTTCGAGACTGTCCCTTGTGATTAACAGGGTGGGCGCTTTGTTGTTGTGCGCTGCGCTGAGGATGGCCAGCGCGGCAGCTGCGCCATGCAGCTGCCCCCAAAATTGTCGGTCACTGGAGGAGCGAAACTTCTGAGGGGTCAGGGGCTGTATTTCTGTCATCTTTCCTTATAAATCCGCGCTTTCGTTCGAGGTGTGGTCGAGGACGGCTATTGTAGCCGCGAACGGTTTTGGCTGCAGGGAATGTTAACCCTCCCTGTGTTTCCGGGCGGGAACAACTACGCTTTTTTGAGGATTGCGCACTGCCGCCTGAGCCTGCAATTAAAAGGTAGTTTTACTACATTTTTTAGGCTTTTTTTTGCTCAGTTGCGCAGTATTGGGCGAATACTGATAATGCGCAGCCGTGCGATCCCGAGTGGTTTCGGGGTCGCATTTCCTTGCCTACCAAATACATGCAGAGGTGTCTGACAGTGACTCAGAAGCGACCGAAGCCCGCGGATTTTTTCAAGGACTGGAAACAGCGTGAAGCGCTGGCTGAATCCATGATCCCGATGATTGGAAAGCTCAACCGTGAGAGCAACGTCGGTATTTATATGTACGGCCGCAACCTGGTCAATCGCTCAGTTCTGAGCATTATGAAAGCGCATCGTTTCGTGCGCCAGGTTGAGGAAAATGAACTCTCCGAGTTTGAAACTTTCCCTGTACTGGAAGCCATCTGCAAGATGGACCTGGGTCCTGTGCATGTCGACCTGGGAACCTTGACCAACAAGTTTATGCGTGATGAGCGCGATATCTCTGTTGATGAGTTCGTGCGCGAAGAAATGGCGGATGCGGAAGGTGCGGGAACGCCTCTACCCCAGTCCAAAGATGTTGTGATCTACGGTTTTGGCCGGATTGGCCGCTTGGTTGCGCGCCTGTTGGTCGACAAGGCTGGCAGCGGTGACGTATTGCGCTTGCGTGCTATCGTACTGCGCAAAGGCAAGGCGCCCAACGATCTGGTGAAGCGCGCCTCTCTGCTGCGTCGCGACTCAGTACACGGCGCCTTTCAGGGGACTATCCGTGTGGATGAGGAGACCAATTCCTTGATCTGCAATGGCAACGAAATCAAGATTATCTACGCCAACTCCCCGCAAGAAGTGGACTACACCGAGTACGGTATCAACGATGCCATCATCGTGGATAGTACGGGTGTGTGGCGCGATGAAGAGGGGCTCAGCCAGCACCTGCAAAGCCCTGGTGCCTCTAAGGTGATCCTCACTGCACCGGGCAAGGGCGATATCAAGAATATCGTTTACGGTATCAACAACGGTGAAATCAAGGCTGAAGACAAGGTGTTGTCCGCTGCTTCCTGTACCACCAATGCTATCGTACCGGTCTTGAAGGCGATGATGGATGGTTACGGCGTTGAGCATGGCCATGTGGAGACAGTGCACGCCTACACCAATGATCAGAACCTGATTGATAACTATCACAGCGGTGAACGTCGCGGCCGCGCTGCAGCGCTGAATATGGTCCTGACCGAAACCGGTGCCGCTAAGGCGGTGGCCAAGGCCTTGCCTGAATTGAAGGGTAAGTTAACCGGTAACGCTATCCGTGTGCCGACCCCCAATGTTTCCATGGCGATCCTCAACCTGAATCTGGGTAAAGAGACGACCAAGGAAGAGCTGAACGAATATATGCGTGACGTGGCGCTACACTCGCCGCTGCGCCAGCAAATCGACTACACCAATTCCCCGGAAGTGGTGTCCAGCGATTTTGTCGGCTCCCGCCGTGCCTGCGTATTCGATTCCACTGCGACTATTGTCGACGGTAAAAATGCCGTGCTCTACTGCTGGTACGACAATGAGTTCGGCTATAGCTGTCAGGTAGTCCGCTGCCTGGAAGATATGGCTGGCGTTCGCTACAAGCAATTCCCCAAGCAAGACTAGAGCGTCAGGCTTCTTCCCTGCAGTCGGTACCCGGTGCCGGCTGCAGGGTTTTGATGGTCATCTGGACTACCCCTCAATATCTCTCCAAATACCTGTTTTTTCAGCAGAAATTTCCAATCTTAGTGCCACTTAACGACTTTCCAGGCTGGTAATGACTCTAGCCGATCCTTATAATGCGCGCGATTTTGCGGGGCGGCCATGCGCCGAGAAGTTAGCGCGCACAAACGATAGTTAGCTTCCTTCCTCCCGGTCCACGGGTGATACGGCATAAGCCCTCGCAGCACGGAATTCCACAGTATGGCTTGCTGGCCCAATTATGGGGTGGCGGGCTTTATTGCAATTTTTTTAAACTAGAAACTTAGGCATAGGCGTATGAGAAAGATCCGTCGGGGATTGGACTTACCCATATCCGGCGCGCCCGAGCAGGTCATCCACAAAGGACCTGCGCTCAAGACCGTTGCTGTTCTCGGACCCGATTACCACGGGATGAAACCGACAATGGCAGTGGCTGTAGGGGATCGCGTCAATCTTGGTCAGCTACTATTCAGCGATAAGAAAACCGAAGGGGTGCGCTACACCTCGCCGGCTGCCGGTCGTGTTGTTGCTATTAATCGCGGTGCCCGCCGTGTACTGCAATCGGTCGTGATTGGAATAGACGGCGATGCAGCCGAACAGTTCCAAAGCTACAGCGTCGACAAGTTGTCAGGTCTGACTCGTGAACAGGTCGTTGAGAACCTGGCTGAGTCCGGCATGTGGACAGCGTTGCGCACCCGCCCGTTCAGCCGCGTTCCGGCAGTGGATGCCAAACCGGTAGCGGTGTTTATCAATGCGATGGACACCAATCCGCTGGCGGCCAATCCGGAAGTGGTCATTGCCGAGAATCCAAAAGCCTTTTCGCACGGCGTTGAGATTCTCTCCAAATTGGCGGAAACCACTTACGTTTGTACTGCTCCTGATACGGACATTTCGGTACCGAGCGCCGACAATATTCGTCGTGAAGCTTTTGCGGGTCCCCATCCAGCGGGTCTTTCTGGTACTCACATTCACTACTTGAAACCAGTTTCTGGTAATCGCAGTGTATTCACGATTAATTACCAGGATGTTATTGCCGTTGGCAAACTGTTTACCACCGGTAAGCTGTTCACCGATCGCGTAGTTTCCTTGGCCGGTCCCCAGGCCAAACGGCCGCGCCTGTTACGTACCCGTCTCGGCGCCAGCCTGGAAGCGTTGACCGCAGATGAGCTGAAAGGTGATAACGATCGTATTATTTCCGGTTCGGTATTTGGCGGCCGCACTGCTGTTGGTCCCACAGCTTACCTGGGTCGTTACCACAATCAGGTGTCTGTACTGGAAGAGGGTGATGAACGTCCGTTCATGCACTACCTGCGTGCCGGAAACAAACGCTTCTCCGTACTGCCTATTTACCTGTCGCGCCTGGTGAAGAACAAGCTGTTCAATTTCACCACCAGCACCAATGGGTCCGAGCGTGCCATGGTGCCGATCGGTACCTATGAAAAGGTAATGCCCCTGGACGTTTTGCCAACTCAGTTGCTGCGTTCTTTGATCGTTGGTGATACTGCTATGGCTCAGAAATTAGGTGCCTTGGAGCTGGATGAAGAAGATCTGGCGCTGTGCACCTTTGTATGTCCGGGCAAGTACGAGTATGGCCCCATTTTGCGGGACAACCTGACCCGTATTGAGAAGGAGGGGTAAGTATGTTGCGTAAATTGCTCGATTCGATCGAACCGAAATTCCACAAAGGCGGTAAGTTCGAGAAGCTCTATGCCCTCTTTGAGGCCATTGATACCGCTCTGTTCCAGCCGGCCGACAAAACCAGAACTACTGCTCATGTGCGCGATGGTATCGACCTGAAACGTATCATGATCACTGTGTGGGCCTGTGCCATGATCCCTGCCTTCTACGGCATGTGGAATATTGGCTTCCAGTCCAACACCATTCTCGAAGGTATGGCCAATCCGGAGTTATCTGGCTGGCGCCACGCGATTATTGGTGCGGTTTCCGCCTACAACCCGGCAAGCCTGTGGGACAACTTTGTCTACGGTGCCATGTACTTCCTGCCAATTTACTTTGTGACCTTTGCGGTTGGTATTTTCTGGGAAGTATTGTTTGCTGCGGTGCGCGGTCACGAAGTGAATGAAGGTTTCTTCGTAACTTCTATCCTGTTCGCCCTGACCTGTCCGCCGGATCTGCCGTTGTGGATGGTAGCTATGGGTATCAGCTTCGGTGTGGTCATCGGTAAGGAAGTGTTCGGTGGTACCGGCAAAAACTTCCTCAATCCGGCCCTGGCTGGTCGTGCATTCGTCTTCTTTGCCTACCCGGCAGCAATGTCCGGCGATGCAGTTTGGACTGCTGTGGACGGTTACACCGGTGCGACTGCGTTGTCCGTTATGGCGAGTGAAGGCATTCAGAACCAGATGGTGAATCTGGCCGGTGGCCAGCTGACTTGGCTCGATGCTTTCTTCGGCAAAATGCACGGTTCCATTGGTGAAACCTCCACCCTGGCAATGTTGATTGCCGGCGTGATCCTGATCGGTATGAAGATCGCTAGCTGGCGTATCGTTGCCGGCACGCTGCTGGGCATGATGGCCACTGCCTTCATGTTTAACTTGATCGGTTCCGAATCGAACGAGATGTTTCAGGTACCCTGGTACTGGCATCTGGTAGTGGGCGGATTTGCTTTCGGTCTGATCTTTATGACCACTGACCCGGTATCCGCAGCGATGACCGATACCGGTCGCTGGTGGTACGGCATCCTGATCGGGGTGATGGTTGTCCTGATTCGTGTGGTGAACCCGGCCTTCCCTGAAGGCATGATGCTGGCGATCCTGTTCGCCAACCTGTTCGCCCCGTTGTTTGACCACTTTGTGGTGCAGTCCAATATCAAACGGAGGTTGGCACGTGGTTAATAAAGATTCCGTATCCGGTACTCTGATTGTCGCGCTGGTAATGTGCCTGGTGTGCTCCGTAGTGGTATCCACCGCTGCGGTAATGCTGAAGCCTGCCCAGCAGGCCAATGCCGAACTGGACATGAAGCGCAATGTACTGATGGCAGGGGGTCTGTTGAAAGACTCCCACGCGAGTAAAGCTGAAGTTGAGAAGGCCTTTGCTGATATCCAGATCAAATATGTCGATCTGAATACTGGCAAGTTCACCGATCAGGCTCCAGCGGGTGGTAGCGGTCGCGCTGCTTCCAAAATCGCCTCTGCCAGCGAAAAGCTGCCTTCAAACGAGGACACTGCCAAAATCATCCGCCGGGAAAATACCAAAGAGGTCTACCTGGTTGAGAAAAACGGCCAGCTGGACAAGATCATCCTGCCAGTCCGTGGTTACGGCCTGTGGGGTACTTTGTATGGCTTCCTCGCTCTGGAGAGCAATCTCGATACCGTAGCGGGCCTCGGCTTTTACGAGCACAAGGAAACTCCCGGACTGGGTGGAGAAGTTGACAACCCCAGCTGGAAAGCCCAGTGGATTGGCAAGAAAGTCTTCAATAACCAGGGCGACGTGGATATTGCAGTGATCAAAGGGCAGGTTAACCCCAATAGCCCCGACGCGATTCACGAAGTAGATGGCTTGTCTGGTGCAACTCTGACCAGCAAGGGTGTGGATAATCTGGTGAACTTCTGGCTGGGTAACCAAGGCTACGGTCCCTTCCTGAAAAACCTGAAAGCAGGGGAGGCATAAGCATGAAAATCAAAGACACTCTGCTAGAGCCGATTTTCAACAACAACCCGATCACACTGCAGATCTTGGGTATCTGTTCTGCACTGGCTGTCACCAGCTCGCTGCAGGTTACCCTGGTAATGTGTATTGCATTGACCTCGGTTGTGGCCTGTTCCAACGTTGCGGTATCCCTGATCCGTAAGCAGATCCCGAACAGCATTCGTATCATCGTACAGATGACCGTGATTGCCTCTCTGGTAATCCTGGTAGACCAGCTGATCAAGGCCCTGGCTTACGACATCTCCAAGCAGTTGTCCGTATTCGTTGGTCTGATTATTACCAACTGTATCGTTATGGGTCGTGCGGAAGCCTTCGCTATGAAGAACTCGCCGCTGCCCAGCTTCTTCGACGGTATCGGTAATGGCCTGGGTTACAGCGTTATCCTGATCGGATTGGCCGTAGTTCGTGAACTCTTCGGCGCTGGCAAACTGTTCGGTGTGGATATCCTCACTACCGTGAGCAACGGCGGTTGGTATATCCCCAACGGCCTACTGCTGTTGCCACCGAGTGCGTTCTTCCTGATCGGCCTGTTTATCTGGGCGATCCGTGCATGGAAACCGGCACAAGTGGAAGACGATGAGTTCAAGATTGCGCCTAATTCCCAAGCGCAGGAGGCCTGATCCGTGGAACATTATATTTCTTTGATTATCCGCGCCGTTTTCATTGAGAACATGGCGTTGGCGTTCTTCCTCGGTATGTGTACCTTCCTGGCCGTATCGAAGAAGATCGAGGCCGCAATTGGCTTAGGTGTAGCGGTTATCGTGGTACTGACTCTGACAGTGCCGGTGAACAACCTGATTTACACCTACCTACTAAAAGACGGTGCACTGGCCTGGGCTGGTTATCCCGATGTAGATCTGAGCTTTCTCGGCCTGTTGTCCTATATTGGCGTAATTGCGGCACTGGTACAGATCCTGGAAATGTTCCTGGATAAATATGTACCGGCTCTCTATAACGCGCTGGGTGTATTCCTGCCGCTGATCACTGTGAACTGCGCCATCATGGGTGCTTCTCTGTTTATGGTGGAACGCGAGTATGCGTTCGGTGAGAGTGTTGCCTACGGCTTTGGCGCTGGCCTTGGTTGGGCGCTGGCGATTACCGCTTTGGCCGGTATTCGCGAAAAGCTGAAGTACAGTGACGTTCCTGATGGCTTGAAAGGCCTGGGCATCACCTTCGTAACTGTTGGTCTGATGTCCCTGGGTTTCATGTCCTTCGGCGGCATCGATATTTAAGCGGGGAAAACAATAGAATGAGTATTGAAATTATCCTCGGCGTAGCGATGTTTACCGTCATCGTGCTGGCACTGGTGGCGGTGATACTTGCCACTCGCTCGCGCCTGGTAAACACCGGCAACGTCAATATCCTGGTGAATGGTGAGAAAACTATCACCGTACCGGCCGGCGGCAAGCTGCTGCAAACCCTGGCCGCCAACAACTTGTTCCTGGCCTCCGCTTGTGGCGGCGGCGGCAGTTGTGCGCAGTGTACTTGTAAAGTGAACTCCGGCGGTGGCGACATGCTGCCTACCGAAGCAGCTCACTTCACGCCGCGCGATGCGAAAGAGGGCAAACGTCTTTCCTGTCAGGTTGCGGTTAAGCAAGACATGGAAATCGAAGTGCCCGAAGAGGTGTTCGGTGTGAAACAGTGGGAATGCACTGTGGAATCCAACTCCAACGTGGCCACTTTTATTAAAGAGCTGACCCTGCGTCTGCCTGAAGGTGAGAGCGTTGACTTCCGTGCTGGTGGTTACGTTCAGTTGGAAGCACCAGCGCATCACGTACAATTTTCGGACTTCGACGTAGAAGAGCAGTATCGTGGTGACTGGGAACACTTTGGTTTCTTCAAACTGGAATCCAAGGTAACTGAGCCAGTAGTGCGTGCCTACTCCATGGCCAATTACCCGGAAGAGAAAGGTGTTGTAAAGTTCAACATCCGTATCGCAACCCCGCCGCCTCGCACTGAGGGTATTCCACCGGGTCAAATGTCTGCCTATGTGTTCAGCCTGAAGCCCGGTGACAAAATCAAGGTGTACGGGCCCTTTGGTGAGTTCTTCGCCAAAGAAACCGACAACGAGATGGTGTTTATTGGTGGTGGTGCCGGTATGGCGCCGATGCGTTCGCACATCTTCGACCAGCTCAAGCGTCTGAACTCCAGCCGTAAGATCAGCTTCTGGTACGGTGCTCGCTCTTTGCGCGAGATGTTCTATGAAGATGACTACAATGGCCTGTCTTCAGAGTTCGATAACTTCCAATGGCATGTGGCTCTATCCGATCCGCAGCCGGAAGATAACTGGACTGGCTATACCGGCTTTATTCACAACGTGGTGTATGAAAACTACTTGAAGGATCATCCGGCGCCGGAAGATTGTGAGTACTATATGTGTGGTCCGCCCATGATGAATGCTGCGGTCATCAATATGCTCAAAGATTTGGGTGTAGAAGATGAGAATATCCTGCTCGATGACTTCGGCGGATAACTGGAGGGCTTAGCTTGCTAAAAGCAATCAAAGGCCCAGCAGATACAAAAACAGGGCCCGTCTTCACGGCCCTGTTTTTGCTTTGGGTGGCAGTATTTTTATCAGCTTGTACCCCTGCGCCGGAAACCTGGCAATTAAGCGGCCGTACCATGGGGACCAGCTATCACATTACGGTAGTGCAGGTTCCTGCGGGTAGCGATCGCGAAACGCTGCAGCAGCTGATCGACAGTGAGTTGCAACAAGTCAATCAGGAGATGTCCACCTACATTGATGATTCCGAGTTGATGCGTTTCAATCACAGTCCGGTGGGGCAGCGGGTTCCAATCAGCCAGTATTTGGCGAGTGTATTGGAGATGTCCCTGGATATTTATCGGCGCAGCGATGGTGCCTTCGAGGTGACGGTTGGTCCGCTGGTCAATTTGTGGGGCTTTGGCTCCCGGCCGGAACCGGAAAGTATTCCCTCCGATGTAGAAATTGCCGGGCTGTTAGAGATTGTTGGGTCCGATGCATTAACTCTGACTCGAGGGCCCGATACTGTTACTAAGAGCCGTACCGTGGAGGTGGATCTCTCGGCGATTGCCAAGGGGCACGGGGTGGATCGGGTTGCTGTACTGCTGGAGCAGCAAGGGATTTTCAACTACTTGGTCGAAATTGGTGGTGAACTGCGAACCCTCGGCGTGAATCCAAAAGGTAAGGCTTGGAGGATTGGTATTGAAACCCCGGGCACTGCCGGTCAGATAGTACAGGAGCCGATTTTGGTGAGCGGTAGAGCGGTGGCAACCAGTGGTGACTATCGAAATTACTACGAAAGGGGCGGTGTACGCTATTCCCACAGTATTGATCCTCGCACTGGCCGCTCACTCAAGCACAAACTGGTTTCGGTGACGGTGATTGACGATACCTGTGCAGAGGCCGATGGTTTGGCCACGGCGCTGAATGTGCTTGGAGCCGAGGCAGGGATGGCAATGGCCGAGCGCGACAAGCTCGCTGTTTTTATGTTGGTAAAAACCGATGATGGTTTCGAAGAGCGGTACAGTTCCGCCTTTGCACCTTACTTAGAGAGGTCTGAGAAGTGACAATTTTCCTATTTGCCTTTGTGGCCATGCTGCTGGTTGTTGCCGGTATGGCGCTCGGAGCGATGGTCCAGAACAAGCCGTTGAAAGGAACTTGTGGTGGGCTCAACAATATCGGCATGAAGCAGGACTGCACAGTCTGCGGTGGCGATGATGATGAGTGTGAAAAGGAGCAAGAGCGACAAAAACAGCAAGAGATGACTGCCGGCGATCTCGCTTACGACGCAACAAAACGCAAGTAAGCCTTTTCATCAAAAAGCCCGTGATCAACGGGCTTTTTGTTTTATGTCATTGGTACAACCAGTGTCGATAACCGTAAATTAAGTCTTGAATATACTGCGCTACCGCGCCTTATATTCCGTTGAGAAAATTGAATTAGAGCTTTAGATGGCAGAGCAAAAGTTTGACTTGGTAGTAATTGGTTCTGGCCCGGCTGGTGAGGCCGCCGCAATGAGTGCAGCTAAAAAAGGTATGCGTGTTGCAGTGATTGAGAAGCGTCAAGTGGTCGGTGGCAATTGTACCCACAAGGGAACTATCCCCTCCAAGGCGCTGCGCCATTCTGTTAAACAATTGATGCGTTACAACACCCAAAGCGTTTTCCGCGCGTTAGGTGAGCCCCGCCGCCTCACCTTCCCCCAGGTGATGCAGACAGTCAACAAGGTGATTTCCTACCAGGTGGAAATGCACACATCTTTCTATGCGCGCAACCGGGTTGACCTTATCGTTGGTGAGGCTGAGTTTCACGATGCCCACACGGTTGAGGTGGTAATGCCCGATGGTGCTGCAGAAACAGTTACCGCAAAGAAGTTTATTATCGCCACCGGCTCACGTCCGTACCGCCCGGGCGATGTAGACTTTGATCATGAGCGGGTCTATGACAGCGATATGATTTTGGATATGCAGCACACACCGCATTCCATTATGATTTATGGTGCTGGTGTTATCGGCTGCGAGTATGCCTCCATCTTTGCCGGTTTGGGCGTTAAGGTGGATCTGATAAACACCCGTAACAGTCTACTGGAGTTCCTCGATGATGAGATCTCCGATGCGCTCAGCTACCACCTGCGCGATATGGGCGTAACCGTTCGCCACCAGGAAGAGTATGCACGCGTGTTGCCCAACGATCAGGGCGTCATTATGGAGATGCAGTCTGGCAAGCGTATTCATGCTGATGCATTGCTCTGGTGTAACGGTCGGACCGGTAACACCAACTCCCTTGGCTTGAATAATGTCGGCCTTGAGGCCAACCACCGCGGCCAGCTCAGTGTTGATGATCACTACTGTACTGAAGTGGAGAATATTTTTGCAGTAGGTGATGTGATTGGCTGGCCCAGTCTCGCCAGTGCCTCCTATGATCAGGGACGCGCAGTGGCGGCGGCTATTGCCGGGCGAGGCCATCGTGTGATCGAAGATGCACCAACCGGTATTTATACCCTGCCGGAAATCTCTTCTGTCGGTAAAACTGAATCTGAACTGACTGCCGCTAAAGTGCCTTACGAAGTGGGTCGCGCGCTATTTAAGCACACTGCTCGCGCGCAGATATCCGGTGAACGTGTCGGTATGCTCAAGGTGCTGTTCCATATCGAAACCCATGAAATCCTGGGTATTCACTGCTTTGGTGCCGAGGCTGCCGAGATTGTGCATATCGGCCAAGCCATTATGAAACAACCGGCGCCGAACAATTCTATCGATTATTTTGTCAACACTACTTTTAACTATCCCACCATGGCTGAGGCATATCGCAGCGCTGCACTGGATGGGCTCAACCGGGTTGCCCGCCTATGACCGAACCCTCACCGAATGAGTTTCAGGAATTGGTAAAAGGGTTCTTTGAACAGATCCCTTTTAACCAGCAAATTGGACTTGAGATGCGCAACCTGGACTTGGAGGCGCTCACTCTCTCCGCAGGCTTTGAGCTGAAACCGCAGCTGATTGGCAATATTTGGAAGAATATCCTGCATGGTGGTGTAATTGCCACTGCCCTGGATACCGTCGGTGGTTTGACTGCTATGGTTGCAGCCTACCAGCGCATGGGGGATGTGCACTGGAAAGAAAAGGCAAGTCGCTTGTCAAAGCTGGGTACGGTCGATATGCGTGTAGACTATCTCAAGCCGGGAAGGGGTGAGCACTTCCTCTGTGAAGGCTCGATTCTGCGTGCCGGCAACAAGTTGGTTGTAACCCGGATGGAGTTGAGCAATGACAAGGATGAGTTGATCGCTACGGGTACGGCGACGTACTTATATTAATAAGAGCCGGGCTTTAAATTAGCCCGGCCAATCAAACTTTTGGCCGCACACCCGCTATCTAATTGTCCCAAGGGCGTCTTGTATTATGAGTGAAATACTCGTATTTGCCGCTATTTCTTTGTTATTAGTTGTTTCCCCCGGACCAAACAGTGTCCTCATACTTAAAACACTAACCGCTAAAGGGTTGAGGCCAGCACTAGAGAATATTCTGGGCCTGGTCTCAGCAACCTTTGCTCACGGCGCCATCTCTATTCTCGGTTTATCGGCAATCATTGTGCAGTCTGCTGAGATCTATACCCTGATAAAGTACTTAGGCGCAGCCTATCTTGTTTATCTGGGTATGAAAACGATTGTTTCCACTTTTGCCCAAAGTTCGTCGCAGGCAAGTCAAATGGGAGGCTCTGATTCAAATGCAGGCTCAAGGGCTTCTCACCGCAATTTTGCCGAGGGGTTCTTAACGCAAATATTGAACCCAAAAGTGTCGATGTTTTATCTTGCCGCCCTTCCTCAATTTATCCAGTTGGGGTCATCCAGTCATTATGAGGCGTTTATACTGGTTTCAGTCCATGCCTCAATAATATTCCTGTGGTTTCTGGGCATGTCTTCGGTGTTGTCCCGATGGAAGCAAATTTCGGTAGGAGGTCGGGCTCGACACTGGGTGCTGCGCTTGAGTGGTAGCATGCTGATTTGTTTTGGCGGACTGGTTGCTCGCCAGAATACATAAATAAATTCCCAATTCGTTGTCTGTGTATGGTTTGGCAGGAGGTAGAGCGTGGAAATTATTCAATGTGATGAAACTTATTTATGCGAAGTTGCTTCAATTTTTGATGAATATAGAGTCTTTTGCGGCCAGTCTTCTGATATTGCTGGGACTGAGATATTTTTGCGTGATTTACTTTGTACCCAAGCCTCAACCTTATTGATAGCGGTCGAACCGAAAGAAAGACAGGTTATGGGTTTTGTAAACCTCTATCCCTGTTTCTCTTCCCTGACACTAAAGCGCCTATGGATTCTCAATGATCTTGGGGTGTCGAGCCGTTTTAGGGGAGCGGGTGTATCAAAAGCATTGCTCCGGGCGGCACTGGACTTTGCGAAAGAAACGAAAGCCATTCGAGTTGAATTCAAGACAGAAAAAAATAATCGCCGAGCGCGACAGCTCTATCAATCGTTAGGCTTTGAAATTGATCAGGGTAATATTTATTACAGAGTCCCGTGTTGATAGATCGCTCAGTTAGCGAATTTCTATAGAGTGACAACCTTCACTGAACCCCATTACATGTTGCGCTTTATGGGTGTCCTCATGCCTGGAGCGCTCGTTTTTGACGCAGCATCGCTGACCTTTTGCCGTGATGCGGATTGCTCTGTTGGCGATGCAATTGGCTTTCTGTGGAGGTTTGGTTGCCGGTATTGTTGTTGCTGTCCAAACATTTGAGATACAAATATACAGCTTTTCTAGTTCTCGTGTAGATTGATAGTGGTTTGGTGGCGGTGCTTTTCGATAGGTTTTTTGCTGTGTACAGGAACCGCTCGGTACAGGCCGCTCTATGAAGTTTATGTATTGTAAGGGTCTATTTCTGTTCGGTGTTTAGGGTTTCGAATATAAAAATCCTGATGATTTCGAGTCTCTATCTTATTTATCCCGTCAAATGCAAAGTATAATTTCGAGGATCATATCTTTAACTGCAGAAAATTTTTGCGTTTGATGGGTGTTGTAGGCTCAAGAATTTTAAAAGGCTAGCATATGCAGAGAGCTGCAGTTGTCGACCGCCTACCATGATAGAGTCATTATTATTTTTGATTGCTGGGTTGGCTGTTAAGTTTCTAAAGTTCGTTTAAATTTGTCTCTGTGCAAGGTGATGCTATTCCCTTGTGTTTTCTATGGATATTGTCTGGGTAGCATTTCGAATTTCCCCAATTTTTTAATTTTACTGCTTGGTGGTGTCTGCGGCCGGTTGAGTGGTTAAGTTTTCGGCTGCGTGGTTTTTGTTTCTTTGGGTAGGGTGCGCTGGGTAAATTTTTGTGAGTCTAGTTCCGTAAAAATTTATCCATATTGTTTGCATATATGCTCAATAATATAGATGTCCGAGATGTTCGGTTGTGATGTAAGGATAAAAATATGCCAAAAGATGTAGGTGCTTCCCGGATGGGTGGCCAGCTGACTTGGAATTTTAGTCAGGGTAGTTATAAAAGTATCATTAAGAAGCATCCCCATACCAAAGGTGGGATTTGCGAAGCACTTTCAGTTAGCTGGATTAGTAAGGCGCTCCAATCGGGTCTACGGGATGCTCTGTCTACAGGAGATAACATCGACGACACAAAGATAGCCGTGGTCGCCCAGCGCTTTGCTTCTATGTATCGTTTTAAATTCCAGAATGGTACAGAGGGGAGGTCTAGTACATCCTTCGAAATGATCAAGGAGACCAAGCAATACTTGGAGTCCCAAGGATTTCATAATGTCGGCCATGCCGGTAGCGGTATTGCGCTAAAAAATAAAAATCCCTCTTTGGAAGAGCAGTTTACAGCTTCTTTTGGTGCCCTTGAGGATAAGGATTACTTCAAGCAGCAGTCCAGTACGCTTCACTGTATACTCAGAACCGCGGGCAACGGCTGGGGGCATGCGATGGCGTTTCGTATTGAGTCATCCTCGGATAAGGTGTGCTATTTCTTCGATCCCAATAAAGGGGAGTTTAAGTTTTTACAGTATCAGAACTTTAAGAAGTGGTATCAGCATTTCCACCGTGATTCCAAGACCTACAGATCCTCACGGGCGATCGGATTTGATGTGTTTACACACAAAGATAGATGAGCCCTTATTGGCGGAGCGACACTGGAAGTGGCAATCATACTGAAAATAGAGTGTTAATTGATCGAAGGGCAAGCTTTGGTTTGCCCCTGCTGGGGGCGAGGAGGAAAGTGTTAAAGGCAGGCGCTACACCTGATGGTTGTCTATGTCCGTTAGGGCAAATGCCCACCAGCCTTCTGGGTGGAAAAGGCTGTACCTACCTTTGGGTAGGCTCTATGGTCGAGTTTGGCAGAAACTCGGCGATATGCAGTCGTTAGCGGAAATCATTCCACAAATGTATTATTTTTTAATTTACCGAAAAATTTAGACTTGCTCACTTCTTGGTTGCAGATATACTAGGCTTTGTCCGCCCACGCCCACGCCCACGCCCACGCCCACGCCCACGCCCACGCCCAGAGCCATCTGTTCTCGAACGAAGCTACAAAGAGACATCTCTGGCTAAGAGGCTGCGGTCAATATGTCATATATTGATAGATTTCATAATCTGCGGTGAGATTGAGGGCTTGTTCAGGGGCTCTGCGGTAAATTGGATCACATCTGCAATGCTTACTGTTTGCGAGCCATTGATAAGCCTGAGAAAATCGCTGGGAACTCTACAGGGTGGCGAATTAATGAGTGGCTTTCCGTGTAGATTGTTGTGTTGAGGGCGTTGCTATGAGTCTGGTCTGTGTTTTCTCGAGCTTTTCCGCTATGAACAATGGTTATCTTACTTTCAGGGGGTGAGTGTTTCTGTGATAGGTATATCAATCCAAATGCTGGGAGAGCTGCAAGTTTTCCAAGGCGGCATACCCGTCAATTTGCCTCCATCGAAAAGAACCCGGGCTTTGTTGGCATTTTTGACATTGGCTGCGCGCCCACATCGGCGTGATCGCTTATGCGAAATATTCTGGGGGTTGCCAGATGATCCGCGGGCTTCATTGCGCTGGTCGTTGAGTAAAATTCGCTCCATTGTTAATTGTGCGGATCAAGAACGCCTGGTTGCGGATAGAGAGCGAGTTAGCCTGGACACAGAAGCCGTTAATATCGATATAAGCCAGATTGCATCAAGGGTTGATATTCCTAGTATATCGGTTACTGAGCTTAAGGGCATCCATCGACAGCTTCGAGAGCCTTTCCTGGATGGTATTGACCTTCCCAATCAAGAATTATTTCAGCAGTGGCTTGTATCTGAACGCGAAGAGGTTCTTCGGTTGCGTGGCAGGGCATTGGCCGGCCTGTCATCTCATTCAGATGTGCCGCTGCAAGATAGGGTCGGTTGGGCGCGAAGTTGGGGGGAGTTGGAGCCCTATAGTACAGCCGCTGCGACACGCTTGTTGAAGCTGTTAGATTTAATGGGGTTGAGCCGCGAGATGGAGCTTGAATGTTCAAAGCTTAGTTGCCGGTTTCGTAAGGCGGGTATTTCATGGGTACCCTATAAGTCGGGGGAGGAGGAGCAGTTTGATGAGAGGAAAGATGAACCCATCTTGGGCCGCACGTTGCTTACTCAGCAGAAGGTTAAGTTTTGTACCGCAATGGATGGTGTTGGTATCGCTTACGCAAGTATTGGTAAGGGGCCTCCAATCGTAAAGGCTGCCAACTGGTTAAGTCACTTGGAGTACGACTGGGATTCGCCGATATGGAGTCCACTATTTCGCGAGCTTTCCCTGGATCATCAGTTTATTCGCTACGATGAGCGTGGAAACGGCCTGTCAGATTGGAGTGTGAAGAATATTAGCTTTGAATCTTTTGTCACGGACCTTGAAACTGTAGTTGATGCCTGTGGCGCTGAGAACTTTACTCTTCTTGGTATTTCGCAAGGTGCAGCGGTATCGATTGAATACGCGGTTAGGCACCCTGAGCGCGTAAAGCAATTGGTTTTGTTTGGTGGTTATGCGTCTGGGTGGCGGATTGGTGCTAGTGAAGCGGTTATAAAAGAACGTGAAGCTATTATGACTCTTACTGAAACAGGCTGGGGTCAGGATAATCCTGCGTATCGGCAAATATTTTCGTCTACATTTATGCCGAGTGCCAATGCTGCTGAACTTGCTTGGTTCAATGAATTCCAACGCCTGACGACTTCTCCAGAGAATGCAGTTCGGTTCCTTTCGGTTTTTGGTGGTATTGATGTGCGTGAGCGATTAAAGCAAGTCACCGTTCCTACGTTGGTTATTCACTCCCTTGGGGATCAGCGTATTCCGGTAACAACTGGTTATGATATAGCCTCGGCTATCCCAAATGCTCGGTTTGTCGGGCTGGAAAGTGATGGGCACCTGCTGCTGGGGCGGGAGTCTGCCTCAAAAATATTTGTTGATGAGGTGAGGCGGTTTATCTCACCGTAGTGGTTGAGCCGATCCCAGCGCTTACCCGGTAGCACTTTTTCACTAAAAGCAGCTAGCTTACTTTGGGGGCTGAGGCGATTGCGCCCTATCTCAGCGGTAGGTTTTTGCTGGAGCTGAGATTCAAAGTTAGGGGGTTGGCTATCTACTAAAGGTAGACAGCCAGTTCTTTGGCGGGGAGGTAACGAATAGACGCCTCAGGGAATTTTCGGATAATATCGAGTGCCGCAGAGCGTGCCATCGCCTCATCGGAGTAGTTGTTGGGCAGCTTAACATTGGATTTGGTTCTTCCAGATATATAGCGTGTGACTACGATATATCTTCCCCGCCATTTCCCCCAAAACACATCGCTGGGCGCATGATCTGCCGGTGGGGCTACTGATGGTTCCGCCTGGGTTTTTGGTTCTTGTTCTGCTTCTTGCTGCCAAATTAATTGGGCGAGCTGATTTAATTCTTTAGAATAACTTGTCGACATAAATCTCAAAAATATAAGTGTTTGTTGATTGTGGGAAATTCTTGGCCGTTTACAGATGTAAGCTTGAAGCCTAATAAAAAAGATCCTGATAAATACTAATCTATAACTTGATTGAATCGTCTTGTGAGTTGTTTGGAGTTATCCAAACACAAGTAATATTTTAAAGGTCTTTTTTACTCTATCAATCATCGATGCGCGCAGCCCTAGGGCATTGCCTACGCTGAGTTGTCTAAGGTAAAGCGGAAAAGACATATTATCAAGCTATTTTCTCATATTTACCGCTGGAATCAAATCCAACGGGTCTAGATCCTTTTGGCGTATCGTCAAAATGCAATTTTGGTTGTACAAATTATCGAAGGCTTGGTCATTCTATGTTCGATTTCACCCGGCGATCTCTAGTCTAAAAACCGGTTCACTGGTTGTTAATATGGTTGATCTTGCCTGCCATTGCTTATTTTTAATGACGTCTGCGTTGGAAGGGGGGGATTTTGCTTTGTGGTGACAGGCTATATGTCCAGTCTGTCTCGGATGCAAGCTTAAGTGGTAAATTTAGTGGCGGGTTTTAGTCTCAAACGGTGAAAAGCTATGTTAATAAGTGTAAAGATCGGCGCGAAATCGTTATAAATTAACGATTAGTCATTATATCAAATTGTTTTTAGTTCCCCGTCCTTATGGTCTTTGGACAGAGGTAAGTGCGATTGAAATTCGTATTTTTAAATCCATAAACTGGGGGCTGTAAGGGAACTCTTGCTGTCAAGCGGTTACTCGCATGGTTATTAATCAGCGCAGTTGCACAAGGTTAGATATGGTACCGCTGTGCATTAGAAATTAGCGCAGATACGATCTTTTCGTTTGAGATTCAAACGCTCACTCCAACGATAGTGGGTTTCAATATTCTTACAGGGGAGGCACTGCAGCCTCCGATAGTTTGCTGTCAAATTGGTGCACAGTAGCCTGAAATGCGGCTGCTTGATAAGTTCCCAGCTGTGAGGATTAAGCACTGTTAAGACTGACTTTTGGGGATGGCACTTGGACCCAGGTGCTCCAGTTTGAGGGCATTTAGCGAGATAAACTGAAACGTCAGTGGTGGAACCCGTGATTATTACATGCCGAAAGGAATCAGATGAACCTTCGAGAGGTGGAAGTTTTATAGAATGTCAGTTCCCTAGTGATTTGTTTAAGTTGCAGAAGATACTAGTTCCTCCTGGTGAGGTGGTTTCACTGGATTTCTCATCTAACGTCAATCTCGTGATGATGATCTCTGGTTCAGCTGGCATTGAGTGTGATTGTATTGATGCCAGGTTTCAGCTGGATTCGGGGCAGGTGTGGTTGGCAAGTGCGGTAAACAGGTTTTTGTTGTCCAGTAAAGGCGACGGGGCTGAGGTCGTGGCCATCTGTATCAGTATTCAGGCAGCAATGCTCGATCGCTTCTACGAGCGGTATAGCAAGGCGCTGTTGCGGGCAAAAAACAAACAGGTCGGAGCAAGTGTAAGACCTACCTGCAAGAACAATCTTTTTATTTTTCCTGAGTGTGACTTGGTGAGGTTCACTCTAGATTCATTCAATGTATTCAGCCAGCTTGGTGATGATGGATTGATGGTATTAAAGCTTGAAGAGTTATTGTTGTTAAAACTAAATAGTGACTACGGTAGGATATTGGCGGATGAACTGCTTGGCCAAGTGAACCCGGAAAATGAAAGGTTTCGGCGATTTATGGAAGCCAATGTGACTCAAAATTGGTCTATGGTAATTTATGCTAAGCATATTGGTATGAGCTTAACTGCGTTTAAAAATATGTTTGGGCGGGTGTTTAGGGAAGAGTCTCCTAAGGCCTGGATTAATACGCGCCGGTTGCGGTACGCCGACATTCAGCTGAAAACGAGCAATAAACGATTGGTTGATGTTGCTTTGGATAATGGCTTTTCCAGTCAGTCATATTTTACGCAGCTATATAAGGCAAAATATGGTTTGCCTCCTTCTGAAGTTAGGCAAAAGTCAGAGGCTGAATCTTGATTTCAGGTGTTAATTTAATTGAAATTTATAAGGGGGCAGTTTGGCTTTGTAGGTTTTGGCTATCTAGCGATTAAAAAATTGCCGGGTTTCGATATCTAGTTGTCTCTACAGGCTGGTCACCTCAAAGTGGTTATTATAGTATCGTACCTATACCAATAAATAGATATATATGGCTGAGAATATGGGCATTACTGAAATAGAGGGTTTTGACCTAGTCGGGTTCTGTACTCGTACCAAGAATGCAAATGAGGCTGACTCATCTTCCGCTAAAATAGCGCCGCTTTGGGGGCGGTTCAGCTCGGAGGCCGCACCGCAACTAAGAGGTAACCCGCAAGTTTATGGTGTCTACACCAACTACGAATCTGATCACACGGGATTTTTCGATGTTTATGCGTGTTCGGACATGCTTTCGACCGATATGTCGGAAGACTTCAAAGAAGTGCAGGTAAAACCCGGTAAGTATCTGGTGTTTTCAGCAAACGGTGATATGCCTCAGATTGCTATTGATCTGTGGGGCGAAATTTGGAGTTACTTTAGTGCCGGGGATTGTCCTCATCAGCGGGCTTACACGACTGACTTTGAGCAATATATTGGTGGAAATGAGGTTCAGATTGCCATATCTGTTCAATGATAGGCAGCGGCACCTAACAACACGGGTTTATTGTCGACTGAGCGCCATCTCGCGAGTGCTTATCGGGGTGAGTACCAAATTGGTGAGCTGAAAGCTCGCCCCTGTTGTACCAAAGGTACCTTGTCGTCCATTTCGACTCCAAAGCGCACTTTGTCGTACAGGGTCCAGCGGGGTGTGGGAATCTCAAGGGCGCGCAGGTAGTAAACAGCACTTTGCAATGGATTAAATTCCGGGTCTTTGAATATTGCGATCAGTTGGGGTGAGCCAATGGTGTTGGAATATTCAGCAGTCTCCATGTTCACTGTAGTGCCTACCGGGGCCAGCTTACCCTTTCCATCGAGCTTTCGAGAGTTATAACCGAATCTGGTGTTTGAGGGTTTGAAAGAAAGTAGCGTATCTGGT
>NZ_JALBWM010000109.1 GCF_023895975.1 Microbulbifer okhotskensis | reverse complement strand
CGAGCGGTACAGTGACTATGGGGCTATAGCTGCATGAAACTGTCCGAAGTGTTGCACTATAGGGCCAAACCAAAACTCAGAAGGTCTGCAATTACATCCAAGTGTGCCGATGCTGACAGGCCTATAGGCACTATATGGATTTCCATATGAGGTATCACCTATCGAAGCTACAAAGTGCGAGTAGACACTAAAAAATATGAGGATTTCCATCACAGTCATTAAGAATGCCAGCATTACACCTATAGAACCTATTAATATCAGGAGACATCGATAATATGGGCCAATTCTACTAAGGAGTGGTCGACAGGCAAAGTATGTAATCAACGCGATTAAAAGCAAGTTAAATACATAGACGTGAAGCATTACATTATATTCTAGTTAAGACGTTCCGCGCCACTGACGTAGGGCAGTGGAAATCCAAACGCACCTTGAGCAGGGCCATCAACTGGATGATTACAGTAAGGGTGAGACCATTCCAGAGTAATCAAACTGTTCACAAGGACAGCTAAAAAATTGCTCAGCAAAGAGAAAGAAATTTAATCATATTCTCTACCCAAATCCTGAAAGATATAATTTCCTTCTAGAAATATACGATATCTCTCGGGTTATTTTCTTCCTCAGTTTGATAATAACAGCCCAAGACTGTTTCTGGCTTGCATCGCTATTCAAATAACAGGCTTAGATTTACCCTTTACTCCGCACTTTGCTCAGCTTATCACACACCATCTCCATACCATCCAGTACTCGAAAGGTATGTCGTTGAATAATATCCGGCGGAACATGGAACAGATTGCTTTCTTTTACAGCTCTGAGCCTTGGGTAGGCGACCCAGGTATCCAGCCACTCCGGCCGCTCTTCACCCATGCCGCTGGCGATTATCACTTGTGGATCTCTATTGAGCACAGCCTCAATACTAATTTTTGGGGCCAGTACCAACGCATCGGAAAATATATTACGACCGCCACAGGTTTCTATAACATGGCTGATCAGGTGGTCACCATTGAGGGTTTGAAGTGGGTCGTTCCAAACTTGATAGAATACACTTACCGGATCTAGGCTTTTATAGCTGGTTTGTTGCTTAGTCAGCCGTTTGAGCCAGTTTTTTACTGCCCTATTGGCATAGTCACTCGTGCCGGCAAGTTCACCAAAACGCTGAACATTCTCAGCAATATCTTCGAGCGTTTTAGATTCAGAAACGAAAACAGTAAAGCCGAGATTTTCCAGTTTATTGATCATCTGGTTGCCATTTCCCGAGCCCCAGGCAACAACCAAGTCAGCCTTTAACAACAACAAGCTTTCATAATTTACCACTTTATAATTCCCTATCTGCGGTAACTGCTTGGCTTGTTCAGGATAATCGCTATAGCTCACTGCTGCGACAAGCTTTTCTCCTGCCCCTGCACTATAAAAGTTTTCCACGATATTTGGAGCCAGCGCGACAATACGTTTTGCTGGCGTAGGCAGTTCAATCCAGTGTCCCCGAGCATCTTGCACACGAACTGGTTCATTCGCCCGGCTAAAACCAGCTAATAACAGACCCAAAACCAACACTAACTTTACGATACTACTCCGAGGCATTTCTTGTCTCTTCTGTTTTCACTTGTATGTTGACTTCAATTGTTGCTCAGGGCTATCCATAGGATCAATACTGCAATCTCACTGATCTCGACCAGCCCACCCAGGCAGTCACCGGTATAGCCGCCGATAGCTTTTTCCCATAAGTGACGCCAGAATAAAATCACTGCCGGTAAAGTACAGGCAATGCCGGCAGCAACAGGTAGGGGTGCCGCTACCAAGCCAAAAACTGCTCCGATTGCAACTATCGGCAATAGTTCCCACCTACGTTGCGGGTCTGAAGGCGGGACATGGCCTTCGATACGCGCATATTCTGAAATACTCATCAGAAATAATACTGCCGCTCTGGCCAACATAGGCGATAGCACTAATGGCAAGTAGACCCAGGCATCTGTCAATGCTGGATTTATTCTTTCAAGCAGGGTTACAACCGCCGCGAACTTAATCAGCAGAAAAACAACCACTGCAGAAACGGCAATAGAGCCACAATGGGGGTCGTGCATTACTTTAAGAATTCGCCTGCGTTGCTCTTCAGGATCAGCACATTTATGCCCGGCAAAGTAGGCATCGGTACAATCGGCAAGACCATCGAGATGTAAAGCACCAGTCAAAACAACCCAGAAGCCTAAGAGTATCGCTGCCTGTAGCTGAGAGCCCAGTGGGACCAGCAGGTAGGCTGCCACAGATAACAGCACACCAATCACAACCCCAACCAAGGGGTAGAAATAAATAGACCGCTCGATCGTTTCTTTATCCACCCGGTGCAGCAGACCCGCTACTGGCAGCCTGGTAAGAAAAATCAACGCATATAGAAATGCCTGGGAAAAATCGGAAAACTTACGGGCGATAAACATAGGCAGCCTGATCCGGGTAGCAAACTGCAAAGGTCTTGTTATTTCGGTCATATCTCAATGATGCGGCAAATCCGTAATTAATTTGTAACGAGATCATCTGGACCGGCAACCAACCATTGGCGAGAATAAGCAATAATTTAATCACGCCGCCATGGGTCACCAATAGAAGAGGCTCCCCTGAATAGCGGTGCGAAAGATAATCAATGGTTTGTAAAACCCTGGAACGAAAAACGGGAAAGGGTTCCCCCCCCGGTGGTGTATGCTTATCTGGCTCACGGCCCCAGGCTTCACATAGCAGTGTTTGCTCTGCCCAGATTTTATCGACTGACTGCCCTTCCCAATCACCGAAACCAATCTCCCGAATGCCTGGTGCCTGAGTTATCGCTAGTTTTTTCTCCCGAGCAAGCTCAGTGGCGAAAAGCTGGCAGCGTTGCAATGGTGAGGTAATAATCCGACTCCACGGACCACTTAGCTCTGCAAGCCCGCGCGACATCTGTTCCCACCCCTCATCGGTCAAGGGCACATCAATTTGACCGCGAAAGATATTTCCACCGGTACAGGCGCCGTGGCGTAAGAGGTCAATCTGCAATTGGCAATCCCGCTTCACTAAAAGTCAACATTTTGTTATGCAGATTGATCGCTTGTCTGATAATACTTATGGCCAATACCGCACCCGTCCCCTCCCCTAAACGCATATTGAAGCTAAGCATAGGCTTCACCTCCATGCACTCAAGAGCCAACTTGTGCCCAGCCTCATCGGAGAGGTGTGCGTAGAGTAGCCAGGGTTTCACTGATGGGTTCAAAGTCCCGGCAATGGCGGCTGCCGCAGTCGCCATAAACCCGTCAACCAATACAGGGACTTGTCTCTGGACACTGGCTATAAACGCTCCTGTTAAGGCTGCAATTTCAAAACCGCCAAACGTTTGCAAGATAGCCAATGGTGATCCCAGCCTTTCCCGATGCATCTCCAAGGCTGATTCGATCAGCGCCATTTTTCGGGTAAGTACTACATCACCAATGCCAGTGCCGCGCCCGGTAATCTTGCTGACTTCTAAATCAAACAAAGCTGCAAAAATTGCTGCGGCAGAGGTGGTATTGCCGATCCCCATATCACCACCAATAAAACAATCTGTATCGGTAGACTGGCGACGGCCGGCATTGAGAGCCAGAGCCAGCTGGTCCCGTGTCATGGCAGTATTGCCCTGGGAAAAATCTGCCGTAGAAGAAGCTACAACTTCATCGATTAAATCAGGGTGTTCTGTTGGAACCACACAACCTAGGTTGATTGCGGCAAAGTCAGCATTCTGCTCGCGGCTCAATACATTAATAGCTGCCCCGCCCTCACAAAATAGCTTGAGCATTACAGAGGTTACGGCTTGAGGAAATCGTGAAGTTCCCTGGGCCGCGATACCATGGTCGGCGCCAAACACCCGAACACACAAGCGATCCAATTGAGGTTGTTCCTTGCCCTGGAATCCAGCGAAGTCTACAGCAATACTCTCGAGTCGGCCGAGTGCACCTTCCGGTTTTATCAGTTGCTTCTGCCGAGCTATAGCTGCATCGCGAGCAATTTGGTCCGGTGCAGGCACGGGCTTGTAGAGCCATCTCAGTTCTTCTGTCATAGCCATCAAGCTTCTCAAATTCTATTTACTTTACGGTTAGCGGCAAGCCGGCAATTGCCAAGGTGACATTATCAGCCCGCTCTGCCAAAGCCTGATGTATCCAACCCGCCGCATCTACAAATTCCCGGGACAACTGCCCTAAGGGCACAATGCCCGAACCAACTTCATTACTTACAAGAACCCAAGGGGGAGTGTCACTTTTACAGTTAGTGTGCCTTTGATCGATACAGCGTAATAACTCCTCCCGCTCACGCTCCCAGACACCTTGATGCAGGCAGTTACTCAGCCACAAAGTAAGGCAGTCCACCAGTACACAGTGGGATTCAGGGGCTGCAACTAAAGCCCCTGCCAGAGCAATGGATTCTTCAGTTGTCCGCCAGCGATGATCCCGGTCTTCCCGATGGCGAGCAATTCGGGTAGACATTTCATTGTCACCCGCAGTAGCTGTTGCCAAGTAGGTAAGTCCGCCAGCCTTATTCCTGTGTAACCATTGCTCCGCGCGCTGCTGCCCGAGCCGACTTTTCCCACTGCGCGCCCCTCCCAGTATCAGATGTACGCCAGTGTTGTTATACATCGGCGACTACCAGTGATCTGCCTGTTAAAGGATGGGGTATCACAGTCACACTGTATCCATAGAGTTGTTGTATATTTTCTGCGGTCAACACCGATTCCGCACTCCCATAGGCCATGCTGTGACCTTGTTTTAACGCGAGGATCCGGTCGCTATAGCCACTGGCATGGGCGAGATCGTGAACGGTCATCACAACGGCGACACCACTTCGCGCGAAGTCTCGCACAGCTCTCATCATTCCATATTGGTGAGCAATATCCAGGCTGGTAGCAGGCTCGTCTAGCAACAGGAGGCGATCGCCTCCGTCTTCTGCCCTCCATATTTGAGCCATCACTCGGGCCAGCTGTAATCTCTGTTGCTCACCCCCGGATAAAGTTGGGTACAGGCGCTCGGATAAATGGTTGACATCCAGCATCGCCATCGCTTCCTGGCAAATCTGCCTATCTCGCTCATTCCCTGTGGAATGCGGTGTTCGGCTCAGACTAACCAGCTCCAGTCCGGTAAAGGCAAATGTCAACGGGTTGTTTTGGGGAAGAACAGCAACTTGTCTGGCTCGATTGCGGGCGGATAAATTGTGCAAGGGAGTACCTTTAAAATTGACCCACCCGTTATCCATTGCAGTTTCGCCGCAAAGAGCTGTGAGCAGAGTCGATTTGCCCGCACCATTAGGACCTATCACACAAACCAATTCGCCCGCTTCGACCTCTAGACTGACGTCGCTGAGCAGAGGCCGGTTGTCTACGCAAACGGTGATACTTTCTGCCTGTAACAGCGCCATTAGTGAGAGCCCCTGCTTTTGTGCAACAAAGAAACAAAGAAGGGCACACCTATTAGAGCGGTAATCAACCCTACCGGTAACTCCACCGGAGCAATAATTGTGCGTGCTAGTGTATCGGAGACCAATAATAGACTTGCGCCAGCCAACGCAGATAATGGCAGCAGTTGGCGATGATCCGGCCCTACCCACAGACGCACCATATGCGGTATCACCAAGCCGACAAAAGCAATACTGCCGGCCACGGCGACTGAGGTGCCCACCCCGGCCGCCACAAGTACAATCAGAGTGGTTTTTACCCTCTCTACATCAACACCGAGGTGCCGCGCCTGGGACTCACCCAGTAAAAGAACATTGAGTGACAACCCAAAGCGAGGCATGCTGGCAAGCAATCCGCACAGCACCGCAAAAATCAAAAAGGCATGAGGATAGCTAGCCGCATCCAATCCGCCCATCAGCCACAGGCTGATACGTCGAAGAGTGTCATTATCGGCAAAATACTCCATCAGCCCGATCAGGCTTCCGGAGAAAGCGGCAACAGCAATTCCCATCAGCAACATGGTGGCCACAGAAGTTCCATTGACACTTTTTGCCACTTTGTAAACCAATGCGACCGCGAGCAGGCCGCCGCAAAATGCGGCCATCGATACCATTGGCAAACTTCCGAAGATCTCCGCCACTTCCGCACCGAGCAGAATAGCCAGGCAGGCGCCGAAAGAAGCACCTGCGGTAACACCAATTAATGATGGGTCAGCGAGCGGGTTCCGGAACAAGCCCTGCAACATTGCACCACAGACAGCGAGCACCGCGCCTACCCCAGCCGCCAGTAACGCGCGGGGCAGACGTATTGCCTGAACAATATCCTTCGCCAGCCCTCCATCATCCTGCCCGCCCAGTGCAGCGAAGACCTGCCATGGCGAAAGATACACAGCGCCTACCGCCACGGCAGCGACAAAACTTACTGCAAGCAATACTGGCAATATCCACCAAGCAAGATTCACAGCTTTAATACGAGCGACAGTCACTGACTTTCCTTCTGCAGTGCAACCGTATCTTGAGCCCCTTTAAATTGCTTGAGCCAAGTGCCCTGCATATGTTCGGCAATAACATCTGCCAGCCTGTCCAGTTGTTTCTGACGATGGGCGTTGAGATCTAACGGAGCTGCAGCTTTTAGGCCACCCCAGGCGAGCAGTGCTTTTTGTGCCTGCGGCGAGTCGAAAACTCCATGTACGTAAGTAGCAAAAATCTGACCATCGGCACTGATGGCACCATCTGGCTTGAGGTTTTCATCTTCGTCTTGCAGGTAGAGGGCAGGAGTTTGCAACGCTGCTCCCTCTGTTATCCCGCAGTGAATTTCGTAGCCCTGTATAGGGATATCCTCTATTTTTACTGGCTGGTTTTCTTGGGATAAAAAGCCGGTGACATTTTTTAGCGCTTTTACCGGCTGTAGTCTGGTCGTATAATCCAGGTAACTAAGGCCCTGCTCACTTCCGGGGGTATCTTCTATTCCGTCGGGGTCCTGCACCTCTTTGCCCAACATTTGCAAACCACCACAAATACCTAGAAGCCTTCCGCCGTAGCGCAGATGACGATCCAACTGTGCAGGCCAGTCATTTTTCTTTAGATAGGCCAGATCAGCCCGTACATTTTTACTACCGGGCAAAATAATCCAATCGCACGAGGGAATTGGTTCTCGGACGCTCAAAAATTGCAGATCGATATCTGGATGCAATCTCAATGCGTCAAAATCTGTATGGTTGCTAATACGCGGTAATACGGGCACCACAATTTTCAGCTTGGCATTGGCACAGGCCTGCTGAGTACTAATCGCATCTTCCGCATCCAGAAAAAGATCGTGGAGATACGGCAACACCCCGAGTACCGGTTTGCCGGTGTACTCCTCCAGCCAATCGAGCCCCGACTGTAACAATTGCAGGTCGCCGCGAAACCGGTTGATCACAAAGCCAACCACACGCTCGCGCTCCGTAGCCGACAGTAATTCGAGAGTGCCTACCAAGTGGGCGAAAACACCACCACGATCAATATCAGCTACCAATACTACCGGGCAATCAACTGCCTCGGCAAAGCCCATATTGGCGATATCATTTTCACGCAGATTAATTTCCGCTGGGCTACCCGCACCTTCGACCAACACCAGTTCATACTGATCATTAAGCCGCTGAAAGGATTCCAATACGGCATTTTGGGCTGTGGATTTATAGTGGTGATAATCCAGGGCCTGCATATTACCCAATACCCTACCCTGGATAATAACCTGGGCCCCAATGTCTGAAGCAGGTTTGAGCAACACTGGGTTCATATCGCTATGGGGCTCGATCCCACAGGCTTGTGCCTGTAATGCCTGCGCCCGCCCTATTTCACCCCCGTCTGCCGTTACCGCGCTATTGAGTGCCATGTTTTGCGGTTTGAAAGGCGCAACAGTGATCCCGCACCTAGCGAAATAGCGTGAGAGGGCCGCTACCAGTGTACTTTTGCCGGCATCCGAGGTGGTGCCTTGGATCATTAATACGGACATTTTAAAGACAACCTAGTAATCAACACCTTTTCTGGCTTTGATCCCTGCCTTAAATGCGTGTTTGATATCCTTTACTTCAGATACAGTATCGACAAGCGCTTGTAGTGCATTGCCACCGCCGCGGCCAGTGACCACCAAGCTTTGCTCTGTGGGGCGCTGGGCCAGCGTCTCCAGCACTTTCGATTCATCCAGATACTTGTACGCGAGCATATAAGTCATTTCATCCAGCACCACCAGATCATAGGTGGCATCGGTGAGCATTTTCTCAGCCTCCGCCCAGGTTCTTTCGGCTGCAGCTATATCGCCACTGCGATCTTGGGTATTCCAAGTAAAGCCGGTCCCCATTTGGTAGAGGGTTACCTCTGGGCACTGGTTTTTCAGGAAAAGTTCTTCACCGGACAGCTGTGCCCCCTTAATAAACTGCACCACGCCCACCTTTTGGCCGTAACCCAGTGCGCGTATGACCATGCCGAAAGCTGAACTCGACTTTCCCTTGCCGTTGCCCGTTAGCAGAACAGCAACACCACGCTGGATATCAGCCGCTGCAATATTCGCATCAACCTTCTCCTTGTGTTTCTGCATTGCCTGCTTGTGCTTGGCATTTTTCTTCTGCTGATCTTCCGACATGGTCACCTCAGTTCATAATTCTATTTAAAGAGTACGCTAGAAGCTAAATTCAACACCGGCGTAACCTGCAGCGCCCGCGGTGTTATAGCCGGACACTTCGACAAAGTCTTCGTCGGTGAGGTTTTCACCCCGAACGAATAAAGTAGTGGAGGCATTCAGCTGATAGCGGACACTGGCATCCAGTACCAGGTAATCATCCATAGAAGAGCCGTCAATATCCACAGCATCAGCACTGGAGCGCAGATTCATCGCAAGACTGAGAGCACTGGTGGGCTTATAGGTAAAGCCGAGATTAGCCAAATGCTTGGGGCTGCGCGCACGGGGAGAGTCATCGGCCTCCTCGGTATCGGTGTAGGTGTAGGTGTAGGTGTAATTGGCGAAAAGTAACAGGCTGTCTGTCAATTGTGCTTCAGCGACAAACTCCGCCCCCTGGGATTCACTCTCCCCACGACTCTGAAGATAACCTGTGTAACCCACAAGATCGAATCCGATTTCATTTTCAATGATCTGCTTGAACAGTACAAATTCCAGATGCAGGGAGTTTTCACCAAAGTACTCGATACCTAGGTCCAGGCCTCGGCTCTCTTCCGGCATAAGGGATGGCAAGTCCAGGGGAGTAAAGGTCGTCCAATCGAATGCGGTAGAGTTGTAGCTGATTTCATATAAGCTTGGAGCACGGAATCCAGTACCGTAGCTGGTTTTTATTTTTAGAGTACCGTTGGCAACATCTTCAAACAAATAGGCCGTGCTGGCGCGGAAGCTGTTGTAACTGCCGAAATCTGAGCTGTTATCATGGCGAAGACCTAGAGTAATATAAGCCCGGTCGGCATAACTGCCCTGATATTCTGTGTAAACCGCCCACTGATCTCGATCCAAGTCTCCCGCAGTATCTTCACGCTGCTCCAGTCCGTAAAGCATCGCGTGTTCACTACTAAACCCATAGGAGCCAGTAAGGTTGAGTTTTTTGATTTCCCCTTCAGCATCGTAGGAAGCTACACCTTCAGATAAATAGGCACGGCTCAGATCAGAGCGTGAGTAAGACAGTTCTTGCTGCCCCTTTTCGCCGGTGTGAGCCACGCTAACGCGGGCACTCTTTTGGCTGAAATCAAATGTGCAGTCATCCTGAGACGGCCAACCGCAGCGATCATATTCACCGGAGGCATCGGTATCCCGTGCAATCGCTTCCACTCGCCACTGCTCAGTGACATTCCACCCTACTCGACCATGCAGTGTCTCATTATCGTATCCGTCATCATCTCTGAGTTCGGTGTCATAACTGCTGGTGTTGTAACCACCGGTTTCCGCCATAGCAGCCGAAACGAAATAATCCAATGTTTCATTGGCACCACTGACGCTAGCATTGTAGCGCTCGGTATCATAACTGCCGCCCTCGGCAGAAACCTCAATGCGCTGCCCCTCATCTTCGCGGCGAGTTGAAATATCCAGTACCCCCCCGGCATCGGCGCCATAGAGCATCCCTTGCGGACCCCGCAGCAATTCTACACGTTGCAAATTACTACTCATGATATGTTGAATATTTGCACCGCCCTGGGTGCCGGAGGGATCGGAAATATCGATCCCATCAATCAACACCAGGGTGCGAAAACCAGATTCACCGCGCACTTGTAAAGAGGTTGTTTTCCCAATTCCACCGCTATTACTCACGGAAACGGATGGGGTACTGCGCAGTACATCAGCCAGGGACGCCAGTCCCCGTGATTTCAGCTGCTCTTCATCCAATACCGTCACCGATGTGGCCACTTGGCGTAGCGGTTCACCCTGGCGAGAACTCACAACAACCACTGTCTCCAGGTCAGGAATCGAAGATTCGCTATCGGTGAGTTCGCCAAAAGCTGGCACGCTTGCGGCTGATAATACAGCCAAGCTCAATAAAGATTTTTTCAAGTTTCAACCCCTAAGACAAAAGACATGGGATCGAGGGAGGAGTAGCAATGCGGCGCGCAAATGCGCGGTAGATCGTATTGCAAGATGGCAGCCCTCCGCTCCATCGTGTTTCGAATAGAGGCCGGTATCGGGCTTACCACTTACTATACAAGCGGATCACCGTTGCGGGGGCAGCGCCGGAATTCCGGACTTCCCGTTTAACCTTCTCAACCCAAATAAGGCAGAAGGCACCTCTTATCGTGGTGGCGAAACTAGAGGAAAGGTACTGTAAAGTCAATATAAGCCATAAAGAAAACCGCTACATCTCCTTGCCATCCCAAGTGGGAGGGGCCAATACGATTCCAGTAGCTAACTTCTACGACTTTCCTAATGGAAAAAGAAATTCGAACTTTATAAAGTTCAGCGTGCACCCGGCTTCACTTGGAATTTGCTCATTGAACCGGTAGACCAGAAGATAGACTTCGAAATACTGAAAATCCAAAAAAGCTATTCCCATACCTTCAATGGAGCAATTTTTGCCCCTCACTTCTAGCTGGATAAATTTTCAATCTATTGATCTATTGAAGGTCATACAATTCAACATGAAGCAGAGGATACGGCTTACTTTGCCCATCAAGCGGTGAGCGCTCTACCACCCTAAACCCAAAATACCCTTAAAAGCGTATAGCTTGTTCATTTTTTTCATTCGCTTCAACCTTGATGGCCCCTTAATGCTCAATTGCATATTGAGTCAAAAGCTTACCAATATCTCCACCTTTAAAGCACAGCGCCACAATAAATATTTCTACATTCCTTTTATACACACCACAAAACCCCAAACTTTTATCCCTTCTTATTTTTCAGAAAGAAGAAGTCTACATCATTGAAGCACACTTCAAGAATTATATGTTTCAATGTGATAATATCTTTTTGCGGCAAGAAGTTGCGGGGCTGCTCTAATAGACGCTTCCCAGACTTCAATCAGCCACTGAGATTTTTCCTATATACATACTCAATTTTCATGAATTAGCTGGCGCAAAGTATTTGACGATATACAAAGCTGCAAAACTGAAGTACAGAAGCCACCAAAATCCAACTGATTTGATAACATAAGATCCGAGCCAACCCAATCTGCACCGTATAATTTATTAAATTTAAAGGCTGATATCCACAGAGAAACTAAGGGCCAAAGCTTTTCAAAAAAACAGCCGTACATATCACCAGCCACCAGCAACAACCGACAGAGTACTCACAATAAAATCTAAACATGAAACGCTGACATAAATTAATCAGCCGTCTTATTACACTAATAACTTCCTACTCAGACAAATGGAGTACCCCCCCCACAATGAACCCCTTCGCGGCAAGAACATTCATTCTCATCACATTAGAAATAATTTTGGATGTATGCGACAGCGTATAGACTTGAGAAACCAACCAATTGCAACGAAGTGAAGATTTGGCTAAAAAGAGTCTAACCAAAATTTATTGAAAATAATTCTTCAGGATTTTTATTTTTCCGCAACCAAAGCTAAATCAGGAGTTCTTTTCAACAGCCTACTAGAAGTGAATTAACCCATTAATGTGGTATATTTCCGCAATACCACACCGTCATCGCGTATCACCAACCTTAGCTACGTACCATCAATGCCCCCGCCTCCCCCCTTAAATGGGATAACGAAAACATCACCATACGAGATAAGCCAGAAATTCAGGCTTACCCCGCATTGAACTAATGCCACTATCAGGCGTGCTGCACTTCATCCGCAGCCCGGAACTTGGCACTGCCAGAGGGCTGCTCAGGCATCGCCAGTGCAACAGGTACTTGCTGTGCCTGACCGGTGGCCATGACTACAGTACTGCCATGGCGTGCAGCGGTCACCAGTGCATCGTTATCGGCAATGGCCGTCATAAAGCGCAGGGCCTCATCGGCACTGGTGCCGGCTTTGGTTAGCACCTTGATGGCCTCGGCAGCACTTGCGGCGTAGACGCGACGCGCCTCACCCATTTTCTCCATTCGAATCTTGACCGACTCACCGTCTGCCTTGGCCTTACCTACTTCACGCTCACGAATCGCTTCAGCCTCGTAAGTAGCTGCCTGCTTTTCACGTTGCATTTCCATCACCTTGTTGGCCTGGACTTCCACCGACTTAGGCAGGCGCGGTTCATCAGATAGTACATCGACAATTTCGACACCGTAGTCGTGGAAAAAATGACGAAGCCGCTCCTTGGCCTTATCGGCAATTTGCTCTTTTTTGTTGTACACATCTTCAAGCTCAATGCCATTAGCTACTGGAATAGCCGCATCCGTGGCAAAGGACCTTAACTGCGCCTGATAATTTTCCAGGTCATAAAGCGCCTTATACGCAAGCTGCACATCAGAGGCTACCTGATGCTGCACTTTGAGGATCAACCCAAAGGTAACATGGTTACTTGTCTTCAAGCTAAGCTCCACCGGTGTCTCGTGCAGTGCTGTCGAAGCTTTTTTATCGACCCACGACAGATAGGGAATGATCAGATTGAAACCAGGTGTGGCAGTCTTCCAGTACTTGCCTAGAAATAGTACAAAATGGTACTGCTTGGGCTTAACAATAACGATGGCCTTGGCCAACAAGAAAACTATGGCCAACCCAAGTACAATTGGCCATATAGAAAAAATTTCAAAGAACTGTTCAGGCATGTTTTTATCATCCTAGATATAAGGTTTATTAATAATACAGGTTTTACATTATTTAAGCAGTATGCTGCTAAGGCCCCTTTGTGATTACGGTTCAGCACAATTACTCTAGGTACCAATACTTCGGACAGTTTTAGGGGGCGAAATAGGTAGGAACCACGGCCAGATAC
>NZ_JALBWM010000108.1 GCF_023895975.1 Microbulbifer okhotskensis | reverse complement strand
CCAGATACGCTACTTTCTTTCAAACCCTCAAACACCAGATTCGGTTATAACTCCACCCACAATAGGTGCAAGTGCTGCCCCGGCATTAATAAGAAAGTAACGGAGTTGCAGTGCAAGCTCACGCTGCGCCTGATCATCGATCAAATCGCCTATAAGTGCACTCGCGGGTGGTTCCCAAATTGCACGACCAATCGCACACAAGGTCATCGCAATAATAAAGCCCGGCAGTATTTGTGTCACCGCCAATAAGGCAAATGAAAAGACACTGACCACACACCCAAGAATCAACATATTACGGCGGCCATAGCGGTCCGATAGCGCCCCATAAAGAAGCCCAGCACGGCTGCACCCACCGCAGATACACTCAAGATTAAACCGATTTCTGCCGCATCCAGCTGAAAATTCCTAAATAGAAGAATGGCCAGAAAAGGCCAGACCATAAAATAAGTTCCACGGCTAAAGAAACTGCCAATTAAAATGACCCAAACTAAAGGAGGATAACTATTTAAGCGGCTCCACCATTTCCAACTCATTGTTATTTCTCCAATAGATTTTCCGACAACAAAAAGTCTACAGAGACACCGACTCCACAAGCATTAAGTACAGTTTGTCCAAGTAAAAGAATGACTCTAAGGCCATCCGATAAGCGCCCGCAGGATATTGATACACCTACAACTCCGAAAGGTTCTTATATCACCAGGTCAAGGTGCCATACTTTTCTGCGAGGGCAAGCATGGCACCTCAATCATGTCAAAGCGGGTTTATGGCGATTAGGGGCAAGCAAGCTGAATTTGAGAAAAACAGCTGATATTTACCGATCAAAAAACCTGAGACGACAAAATCCCGGGTATTCTGCTTGACAGGGAATGCCCCTGCCACATAACTAAACCTTGGCATTAACCCAAACCAATAATCCCAGGTTAATAACAAATATTCTGAAAGCGATCCCCAATACTATCTGAGAATATTTGATTTGAAAACCCTGCCTGACGGATAAAATAATTAGACTTCACAGCCCAACTCTAACCACCTTCGGCAAGAGCAGAATCCCCCCCCGTGTCTATACTCCTTCAGGAAAAACACCTGAGTCGATCAGCAGGAAAAATACTGCCACTCTTCTTAAATAGAGAGATAAGTCGCGACATGTCCCTATCCAACATGCTCGTTCAAGTGCGCACTCAAGTAGAGCAAGCACTGAGTAAGGAACGCCCGCCCTATACCTTGTTTTCCTCAATCAGTGATGCCAAACAGCGCGCCATAGTGAGACATATAACAGCATCAGATTTTTCAGTAGCATGGCGAGCTTTGGCCAAGTCCACACAAAGGGCAGCAAAATCGAACAAGATGAATCCCTGTTGGTTACGAGTAGACTGGGTGACTCAAAAAAGTGCAATGACCCTTGCCGGGCTAGAGGAAATATTAAAGGACACTAAAAGGTCGTATTTCCGCTATGGTCTCGCACTGGACAACGATTGTGAAATAGCATTCCTGGAACAAGAACTCAACGCTAACGCCATGCTTTATGGCGGCAATCAGGTTGAACATGTCATCATCAACGAAAACAATTTTATTGCCTATGCCAAGCAGCGCTTTGGTCCCAATACTGAGCTGGACTTCTCAGAAGACAAGCCCGTGCTACTCCTTTCGACCGAGGGACTTTTCTGCGAATCCAAGGCCAACCCTGTTAACTTATACGGCCCAGGTCTGAATGCAGGCCGGCGTATTACCGGAAAGCTAAATACCAGTAACGTCACCGAGCTGATTAAAACCAGCAGCCACTACTTAAGCACCCAAGTCAAAAAGGATGGTTCCTTCTTCTATGGGTGGCATGCCTGCTTTGATCGGCAGATCGATACTTACAATAATCTACGCCATGCGAGCAGTACCTATGCAATGATTGAAGCCTGGGAGGTCACTGGTGACAAAGCCCTGATGAGTGCCATATTGCGATCATTAGAGCACCTGACAACTGATCTTATTCAGTCCGCTCCTCTCCCTTCAGGTACTATGGCCGCATTCCTAGTAGAGGCAAATAATGAAATCAAATTGGGGGGAAATGCGGTATCCCTTCTGGCCTTGGTCAAATACTCCGAAGTGGCAAAAACCGACCGGTATGCTGCATTAATGGAAAAACTGGCTCTCGGCATTGAGTATATGCAGGACTCAGCCACCGGGCAATTCTCCCATGTTCTTGAATATCCTGAACTCCAGGTAAAAGATAAACATCGAGTCATCTATTATGATGGTGAAGCGGCCTTTGGCCTAATGCGCCTTTATGGCCTCACAAAAGACTCCCGCTGGTTATCTCTGGTTGAAAAAGCATTTGCCTATTTTATCAGCGCCAATCATTGGCGTGCGCACGATCATTGGCTTAGCTACTGTGTCAATGAACTGACACTTTATCGCTCAGAAGAAAAGTACTATCAATTTGGCATTCGCAATTTTGCTAGTTACTTGGAATTTGTGGAGAATAGAATTACTACATTCCCGACTCTACTTGAATTAATGATGGCTGCTGAAAAGATGGTTACTCGCTTGCGCAGAGAACCTGAATTTCAATATTTACTCGACCAAGTAGATCTGAAACATTTTTATCGAGCACTACATAAACGCGCAATGTATCTTTTAAACGGGTATTTCTGGCCTGAATTCGCCATGTACTTCAAAAACCCTAAGCGTATTTTGGGAAGTTTTTTTATTCGGCATCACGCCTTCAGAGTGCGTATTGATGATGTCGAACACTATCTGTCGGGGTTTGTGGCCTATCGGAAGTACCTTCTTGCTCCCAAAGAAATACCTCAAGACATTAAAGAGGCATATCCTGCAATGGAAATCGAGCCCACTATCAATTGCCAAAAGCCAATGCCGATATTGGCCTGGGGAGGCGATGTCAACTTATCTCGAAGACAACATTATCGCACGGCTCAATTTGGTACCGAAAAGGTACTCGGTACTATCACCGCATTAAAAAGCGCAGATATAAGCGTGGTTAATCTGGAGTGCGTAATCAGCACTGAGGGCGAGCAGGGTGTCAGTAAGGGTGAGTCATCCCCCTACTATTATCGGGCCCGCCCTGAAATGCTCTCTGTATTGATGGATGCTGGAATCGATGTCGTCGTTACAGCAAACAATCACAGTGGTGACTATGGACCCTCAGCACTGATGGAGCAACAATACTGGCTCAATGCAACAGGTATCGGCCACAGTGGTTCCGGAATCAACATCGAACAAGCTCTCGCCCCCGTTTTTCGTCCAGCAGGTCAACTGAATGTTGCCATATTCTCTATTGATGCAACCCAACCTCGCTTTGCCGCAGGTCCCAACACACCGGGCTGCGCCCACCTACCGCTCACCATACCCAACCTCTGGCGTGACAGTTTAAAGCCTCGAATCACAGCAGCCAGAGAAAAGGCACATATCGTCCTTATTGCAGTTCACTGGGGAGAAAACAGGGAAACTGAGCCCAGTGAAGATGAAATCGCTATAGGCCATGCCATTATTGATGCCGGGGCAGATGGTATATTGGGCACTAGTGCTCATAAGCTACAGGGTGTCGAGATTTATCGCGATAGACCAATCATTCATGATGCCGGGGACTTATTATTTGATGCCGTTCGCCGAAACCTAGCCGAAAGCGGAATCTTTCGCCTTCATTTAAGTGAGAAGGGGATAGAGCAAATTACCTTTGTACCGGTAGGCGTTGGTTTTGGATTTAGTAAGCAATTGAGTGGAGATAAGGCAAAAGAGCTAACGCTCCGCTTCACTAAGTCCTGCTCATCTCTGGGTACACAGCTGACACCAAATTTTGATGGCAGTGGTTCTATTCTGCTTTCACCTCCTGATAGACAAAGTCGTAAACTTCCTCACTTACTCAAAACTCATTACAAGCGTGACCCTATCAAAGTACAGCGTCCATTAAATCCCAACTGGACAGTAGAGCAGGTACCGTTGGATGCTCGCATTCCCCCAATTGAATGTGGGCCACTTAAATTACTAGGTGTTAGATTTTATCCCCGCGAAATAAAAACCAGGCAGATGTTATGGGTGGAATCCTTCTGGACTATCGATAAGAAAGTACAAGAAGATTTCCGCTTAGATTTCCGGGCGATTCCAATCCGGGAAACATCCATGCCCTACTGGGGGAAATCGATGGATCACGACCCCTGTGATTGGCAGGTACCCACGACAAAATGGCAACCTGGAGTAATCTACAGGGACTTTTATGGATTACGAGCACCAGCAAAAAGTGAGATTCAACCCGTACATTTACACTTAGCAATAGGTCTAATTTCAAATACCACCCAAATTAAACCTGTACTCGTAGGTGGAATGATTACGCAACTAAACTTATCCGAGAAAAAAACTTCATCACGCTCAAGGATTCCGGTCTACATCAGCGATTTTCCACCGATAGTGTATCAACATCACCCGGGGCAGACCTGGAACGCAGAACAAATCAAGGCGATTGCGGGCGGCAAGTGGCTGGTACCACCACCCGAGGGATGGTTTGTCCGTAGTGTGATCTCTGGAAGCAGCTTTATTGAAGAGTCACTTGACCCTATATTGTTTATTGCACACACCAATCTTGACCGGGCTTATCATGAACAAAGCTCAAAGAAACCAACTAGGTTTTGGGACTTCCATCAAAAGCTCCCCTATTTTGCCAATCAGATTGCCGGGGTGATTGTGGCCCGACCCGTCACAGGGCTTCCAAAAGATCTTCCCGTCTTACAGGTAGCCGATCCTATCAAGGTTATCGTTGAATTGGGCTTAGCTGCGAGGGAACGATTTAGTGGCGAGGTTATTGCAGTTACTGGTACCGCAGGTAAATCAACAACACTGAAGATGATAACCCAAATGTTGGGTCCAAGGGAGAAAGTACTATCCAGCTTGGGTAATTATAACTCCCGAGTAGGGGCTCCATCGATGATGGCTAGCCTAAACCAAGATCATGAAGTTGCAGTTATAGAAGTTGCCCAAAGCGCTCTATGGATGAAGCGTGGCCCAATTACACATCAGGTAAAACCCACAATCGCCCTGATCACCGAAATTGGCATGTCCCAAACCAACCACCACGTAAAATGTGTCGAAGATACAGCCAGATGGAAATCGCGGATTTACGATGGCCTCACTGGCGCCGCTATTGCGATTGCAGGTGAACATCTCAAGTGTTTTGAATATGTATTAAAGAAGGCAAAAAAGCACGCGAAACGAGTAATTATTTTTGGGGAAAGCTCTAATGCCGAAGTACGTATTCTCGGAGTGCGTACCGATACATCAGGTAGCTGGGTACAATTGAAATTCCCCAAGCGGGAATTGGAACTACGCGTTCCGGCCCCAAGTATCGGCATGCTCCACAATGCACTTGCTTCTATCTGCACAGTCTATGCCTTGGGTAGAGATCTTGATGAGGCAGCCTTGAAGTTACAGGAACTTCAACTAGACGATAGTCATTTACAACGTACCAGCATAAAAATAAATGGGAAATCCATTAGTCTGATCGACGATAGTTGGAATGCCACAGTCAGTTCAATGCTCAATGCATTTTCCGTCTTTGAACAAACTGAAACTCAGGGAAAGGGACGAAAAATCGCCATCTTAGGACGGATAGTTCACCTCGGCGACAAAGCTAAAGAACTACACGAGAGCCTTGCCGAACCCCTTGCTCAATGCCAAGTAAACTGGGTAATAACCCACGGGGAGGAGATGAAATATCTCCGTGAAGTTTTGCCCGATGAAGTGCTGGGGCCGCATTTTTCCGAAGCACCTACCCTGGTAAGATATTTGGCAGAATTTTGTCAGGACTCAGATATTATTCTTCTGAAAGGCTCAAGGCGGGATTCAGATTTTGGTTCTATTCATACTTTACTCGATAAACTTCAGAAAACTGGACAGACTATTGAAGCCGAATAAAACAACTGGCCTCACAAGGATGGCATTTCAAATTCAGTCGCTACTGTAAACTCCACTCAATAGTGACTTTTGCTTTATCCACGTGCCCTCGAAAATTTTTAGGCCACAAGTTGGACCACACCCAGGTAAAGTCACGCGTAAGCGTAATTTTACTGACCTTCCCTCTACCAAATCCATAGCCAAATCGAGATTCCTGGGCTAGATTCGGATCTACAGGCAACCACCGTCCATTCATATAGACTTCTGCGGCATGATGATTGGGCTGCTTAAACTGTTTTCTTTTAGTGAAAAGAAACTCAGAAGTTACTCTTGCCGGATACCCCATTGAACGGGCTAAAGCAACAAATAAAGCCGCATATTCTGTACAATCACCCTCCCTTGATTCAAGACCCGCAAGCGCACCTTTAGTAGGTTGGATTTTGTAATCGATAATTGCCTGCGGCAAGAGAAATGCCGCCCTCAGGCGCGCATCCTCATCGGCAAATGTATTCTGAATTTCCAGGGATAATTCCCGAATCGCTATCGCATTTGACTCAATATATTTGGCTGACTGCAGATACATACTGGCAGGGTAAGGTTCGCGTCCACGGGGAATCGTAGTGTAATCGTAAGAAGTCAACAGAAGATCAAAATGAACTTTTCGCTTAATGGTATCTCCGGCAGGAATATCTAGTTTTAACTCCAAATACTTTGAGTCACCCTTTTTATGCTTTTTATAAACTATTTTTTCTGGATATTCATATCTTACCTCCTTCAACGACTGCTGCAGCCCAGCTTCAACCGGCATTGACAACCTATGAATATATCCTACAACATCACGATCAGATTGATTTTTTACTGTAATTACTGCAGACAAGGTAACCTTCTTACTATCGGCTACCGTATCCCGCCAAAAACCGAACATCCCAAATAGAATAGAAACCACAGAAAAAACAATTCTGCTAATAGACATAAACTTCCACCATTACCGCTCCCGCAAAGCTTCACTTGCCCTATTAATTGGTTTCAGCAAGTAATCAAAGATCGTTTTTGTTCCTGTTTTAATGTCAACCGTAGCAATCATTCCAGGTACAATAGGGAATTGTTTTCCCACCTTATTTACCAGGGCGACTTTTTTTGTCAGGATGAATACCCGATAATAATATTCACCCGGCGTAAACTCATCCTGTATTGTATCGGGAGATATTGTCGTAACTTCACCATCCAATCCGCCATAAACGGCATATTCATAAGCCGTTATTTTTACTTTTGCAGCCTGTCCCGGCCGAATAAAGGCTACATCTCTGGGAGAAATTTTTGCCTCAATCAAAAGCTGGTCATCCAGGGGAACAATCTCCATTAACTTACCATTCGGAGGAATAACCCCTCCTATAGTGGTAACTTCGATAGCATTAACAATCCCTCTCACTGGGGACCTATGGGTCAGTCGAGTCAAGGAATCCGATCGTCCTTCCATCACTGAAGATAGTGACTCAACTTCAGCACTTACGTTGGCCAGCTCTTCCCGGGCTTTAACCATATAATCTGACTTGATTTGCAGAATTTTTGTTTCTAATTCCGATTTCTGTCTTTGTAGCCGAAGTACGTCGACACTACTTGCCGCTCCTGAATCCAATAGGGACTTGGTTATGGCTAATTCTTTTTTTACCAATTTTAAAGTTTCTTTTGATCCATGGAGAGATTCAGCCAAACCTCGCTGCCGTATATCGAAAAGTTTCTTTTCTGTAGCGATGAGTTCCGTATGCTGAACAAGCTCTTCAGGAAATTTTACTGGTTCAACATTCACCTCAGCACTTAAACGTGCAACGCTGGCAAGTGCAGCCCTATACCTTGCTGAAATTTCCTCAACATTGGACCGCAGTTTTGTTGGGTCCAGTTGTGCAAGCACTTCTCCTTTATCGACAATATCCCCCTCAGATACTTTTAGGTCAGCAAGTATGCCTCCCTCCAAAGACTGTATTATCTGAGAGCGTGAAGTAGGTACCACCTTTCCACTGCCGGAAGATACCTCATCGACTTTAGCAAGGTATGACCAGGTTACTAGCGCAGCAATAAGAAGGAAAAATATCCAAACAATCCCTCCAGAACGGACCAAAGATGCATCATCGACATCATTACCGTATTGCTTCTCATCGTTTTGAGAATCTAAGTCCAATAGAGCAACACGCTTTGGTTCTCGTCGAGGGTGCGATAATAAGTCGGGACCATCTGGAAATGACATGAGTACCTCGCCAACCTTTGCCTATGAAACCATTTCACCCTGCCGGGTGTCTTTACCTTTTTGTCGTGACAATATGGAAATCGCCTTGTCCTTGGGTTCATCAAGAGCAACCCTGCCACAATCCAGAACTAATACACGATCTACAAAATGCAGAATACTCGTCCTATGGGTTGCAACTATCACTGTGCGATCAGCACTCCATTCAGAAAGGGCCCGAATAAACTGTTTCTCAGTGGCTTCATCCAATGCGGATGTGGGTTCGTCTAACAAAAGCACATTTGGTTGACGTAAAAGCAGTCGAGCCAAAAGTAATGACTGTTTTTGCCCTCCGGAAAGTCCATGCCCCCCTTCCTGAATTAAGCACCCTAAACCTTTAGGTAATTTGCTGACAAAATCCTTGGCCCCACTCATTTCAAGCGCCCATAGAATTTCTTCATCACTGGCATCTGGTGCACCTAGGATCAGGTTTTCATAGATAGTCCCATGAAAAAGACCTGTTTTCTGACTAAGTAAGGAAACATCGCGCCTGACATCCGCAGGATCTATATGAGCAAGGCTGACATCATCAAGTCGCAACTGCCCCCTAGCAGGCTCGATATAGCCGGACAAAGCATGCAGAAAAGTAGACTTACCTGATCCATTTCTGCCTAAAACAGCAATACGCTCACCTTGCTTTATCTTAAGATCAGCAATACTCAAAGCTGGTTCCGCAGAATTATCCCCATAGTTATACACAGTTTGCTTGAAATGATAATTTCCCTGAATAACCGCTTTCTGTACTTTTTTTTCATCCTCTGGATTGTCGACCGGCAATTGCATGATTTGATCAATACCTTTCATTGCAAACCGAGCTTGCTGCCACCGGCTAAGTATCTGGGTGATATTTGCCATTGGTGCCATCATTCTGGAGCCGAGAATAGAAGCTGCCACCAATGCACCTGTTGTCATACCACCTCCCATCACCATCGGTGCTCCAAATAAAACAACAACGGCGAAAACTGATGACTGAACATTGTGTGTCCAACTTAATAACACCCCAACTAGATAACGCAATTTAAGGCTGGATTCAGCAGTAACCGCATTGAAGTGATTCCATTGGCCTTGGAATCTTTGCTCCGCTTGCATCGATTTTATATCTTCCAATCCCTGAATGGTCTCGATCAGCATCGCATTACGTAATGCTCCCTCTTTGATTGATTCTTTAGAAAGGGTCGCCAATCTCGGCTGCAGGAGTAAACCAGGAATTATTAATAGGAAGACCGCGACCAAAGGAATCAATGCAAGACTTCCAGCAATCCACCACATAACAAACAGGAAAAGTAGAAAAAATGGTAGGTCTGCAAGTGCCAGGACCGTTGAAGAAGTAAACAACTCCCTTATTCGTTCAAGATCTCTAATTTGTGAAATGAAGGTTCCTGTTGACTTTGGTCTCGCTTGATCTTTAACCCGAACAGCATGACCAAAAACTAAATCTGACATGCGAATATCAGCACGCTTTCCTAATAAGTCTGTAACTCTGACCCGCATTGTCCTCATAATAAAGTCAAAAATAATAGCAACAACGACGCCACTAAAAAGCACATAGAGCGTTGGTAATGATTCTGCGGGGATCACTCGATCGTAGACTTGTTTTGAAAAAATAATACCGGCCAACGCCAGAGAATTTGCAATCGTCGTAGCAATCATTACGTGAAAATAGGGTTTCAAATCTCGTAGAATAATACGACGAAACCAGTGTTTATCACCGGTTTTTATGTACTCGTCAATACGGGCATCAGTCGCTGTACGCCTCGGTCGAAATATCGCTAAACTCAGGGTTTGGTTTTTCAACTCAACCAAAGACACATTAGTTTTTAAACCCTGATCCCCACAATAGGTAACACTCAGCTGGCTTTCTTTGGATACCGAATCTATAACCACTAATTGACCATTCATCATCTGCGCAACAATAGGCAAACGCCAGGAATTAATCGCAGATTCGTCGAATGGACAAAACTTTACGGTTAGACCAGCCTGTCGTGACATCTGTCGAACAACCCCCTCAACAGAAGAACAGCCACCCCAACTTCCTGCTATTCGCACTCTCTCAGATGAACAGTCAACACGATAATGTCGAGCAATGGCTACAATAGCTTCACACCATGGCTCAAAATCGGTTTTAATATTGGATCTATTTAAAACCGGATCAATACTATCGCCTGTACTTTCAAATTGATTATTGCTCAAGGCAACACCTCCACGCCCTGAATTTCAGTTCCATCCAATTTAAAAGCTTCACGCAGACCACCACGGCTGTGCAAGCAGTCAATCTTCAAAAGGTGCAAATCAAAAATCGTATTATTTTTTTCCAAACGCGCAAAGTGTAACTCTTGCTCTGAATTCAATAAATCAATTAAAGTTCTTGTCCCCAAAGTGGAATATTGCTGCTTATAGAGATCTCTGGTCTCCGCAATGGCGCTTTCCCTGGCACTTAGCGCTCCCAAACTTCGCATTAGTCCCTCTGCCTCTTCCTGTGCCTCACGATATTTCTGTGTTACTGATAATAAAGCGTTGTCTCTGGCAGCATCAGCAGACATTAATGCATAGTTTGCACCCTCCCGACCTGCAGATATTTTTCCACCCTGATAGATTGGCATGGAAACATTAAAGAAAATGGCTTTTTCATTTTTACTCAATGCATTGGCATCCACATAATTTTGATCCAGGTACTGATTTATATTGCCATCCAGAGTAAATGTCGGCCATGTATTTGCTTTTGAGGACTTTAACTTCGCTTCTGCCTCGGCCCTGTCAGCCTCAGCCACAAGCACATCTGGGACTGAGGACAGATCAAAAGATTCAACATCGCACGCCTGAGCGACATCTTCGGGGACATACATAGCGACACGAAATGGAGATTGAAAACCCGTCAGTTTTTGCAAGGTACTACGCCATCGACGCAAAAGGGCTTCGACTTGCTGTTTAGATGCCTGTGCAGCATCAACTCTGGATTGGGCCTGCAAAACTTCTGAACGAGCGCTAACCCCTCGATCTTTCCGAATTTGTACGAGTTGTGCGATAGCTGATACACCTTGAACCTGTGCATCAGAAGTAATAAGAAGCGACTGATATCGCTGAACTTCAATTGCCGCCTTTGCGGCTCTCCTTGCCACCTCATCAATGGATTGAAGAACTTCAGCTTGTGACCGCTGTACTCCAGCTTTGGCAGAATCGACATTACTGGAGACTTTGCCAAAATCGTACACCATTTGCGAAATATTCACCTGAAATGCATGGCCATCCCCTTCACGCTTATATTCAGAGTCATGCCCCGCCACAACTCCGGCACTCAACTGGGGGAAATAGCCTGACTTTGCAGCTCGAACGCCTTGCCTCTGCTGGTATAAATTACCTATTACTTCTGCAATTAAGGGATGCCATCCAACGGCTTGATGCACCAGTTCAAGCATATTGAGTTCATTTCGCTTTATTCCCTCCTCATACTCTCGGAAGGATAATTGTTTTAGTAAGTCTTTAGCCTCAACATCCACATTTCTAGGGCTAATTACTTCAGCAGATGGGGGCGCTCCAAACAGATCGGCTTCAGCAAAGAACGTCCAAAATACCAGTACAAATAGAAATGGCATTTTCCATAGTCGTTTAAACACTTCCACTATTCTCACTTATCAATGATTACTGGGAGGCAAAACACTCTCTCGTCCTTAGAAACTGACGGTTTCATAGAGTGACTACAAAAGTCTAGCCAAAAAAAACCGGGCCTTACGGCCCGGTAATTAAGTTAATTTAAGGCTATCTGATCTAGGTGTCACTCAGGCCATTTTGTTCCCACATATTTCCAACAGGATCATCAAACGCTGCTGCGTTATCAGTTGCTGTTAGGGCTTCCGTGCCTCCTATCATATCGCTGGAAATCAGGTTGGGACTTACACCCTCCTCATCTCCATTCGACTCGAATACCTGAGCTTCTTCGCTCGTTGACTCAAGCAAATCATCGATTGACAGGTTGGAACCGGTATCCAGCATATCTTCGGCTGGTTCCGCAGCAACATCGATATCGAGGACACCATCAGATCCAACGGTAGAACCTGAACCGATATTGATGATGGTGATATCAATATCTATGTCGATATCAATGTTTATATCGATGTCGATATTTATATCGATATCTACGTCGGCATCAGCATCAGCGTCGGCATCCGCATCAGCATCAGCATCAGCATCCGCATCCGCATCGGCATCAGCGTCGGCATCAGCGTCGGCATCGGCATCGGCATCGGCATCGGCATCGGCGTCGGCGTCGGCATCGGCATCGGCATCGGCATCGGCATCTGCATCCGCGTCGGCATCCGCGTCGGCATCCGCGTCGGCATCCGCATCCGCATCCGCATCCGCATCCGCATCCGCATCCGCATCAGCATCAGCATCAGCATCGGCATCAGCGTCCGCATCCGCATCCGCATCCGCATCGGCATCAGCGTCCGCATCCGCATCCGCATCCGCATCCGCATCGGCATCAGCATCCGCGTCGGCATCAGCGTCGGCATCAGCGTCGGCATCAGCGTCGGCATCAGCGTCGGCATCGGCATCGGCGTCGGCGTCGGCATCGGCATCGGCATCGGCATCTGCATCCGCGTCGGCATCAGCGTCCGCATCCGCATCAGCGTCGGCATCGGCATCGGCATCAGCGTCGGCATCCGCGTCGGCATCAGCGTCCGCATCGGCATCCGCATCGGCATCGGCATCAGCATCAGCATCAGCATCAGCATCAGCATCAGCATCAGCATCAGCGTCCGCATCCGCATCGGCATCCGCGTCAGCATCAGCATCTGCATCGGCATCGGCATCGGCATCCGCGTCGGCATCAGCATCCGCGTCGGCATCCGCGTCCGCGTCGGCATCAGCGTCGGCATCGGCATCGGCATCGGCGTCGGCGTCGGCATCGGCGTCGGCATCGGCATCGGCATCGGCATCGGCATCGGCATCCGCGTCGGCATCGGCATCGGCATCCGCGTCGGCATCAGCGTCCGCATCCGCATCAGCGTCGGCATCGGCATCAGCGTCGGCATCCGCGTCGGCATCAGCGTCGGCATCAGCATCCGCATCGGCATCGGCATCGGCATCGGCATCGGCATCGGCATCGGCATCGGCATCGGCATCGG
>NZ_JALBWM010000107.1 GCF_023895975.1 Microbulbifer okhotskensis | reverse complement strand
GAGCAGTACAGTGACTATGGGGCTATAGCTGCATGAAACTGTCCGAAGTGTTGATTTCTATAAAAGTTCGGTAACTATCAATGTTCCACAGGAAATTGTGTTCGATTTTGTTATAGATTTGCGCAGCTGGGAGAGCAAGTATCCCAATACTTTATTCGCGGATTACAATTTTGGGGAAGACAAATGCAAAGTTGGCAGCATTGGTGTTGAGAAATATGGGGGTATAACTGGATGCCTCGTGATGAAACATCAATTAGTTGCCTATAACCGTCCAGACCAAATATCTTGGGGGGGAAGGTGATTTATGGTGGAGCACTGGTACTTTTATTTTTGCCTATTACCAAGCATATAACAGGATATTTTGGTTATCAGATACCTGCAGTTGAAGGGGCTGCATGTCGCTGGGAAAGGCAGTGCTGTTTTAAGATGCACTCTGCCAATCCACTCTACCGGTTAGTCTACCTAATTTACATGCCATTATTCCGGCTGGAGCTTTTGAAGGCATTAAAACTATATCAGGAGGAGGTGAAGGAAATGATGGAGAAAAAATACGCGGATCAGTGAGTGGAGAGTTTTTCTATCGGTGTGAGGCAGAACAATATTATTCACGTGTAAAAAAGGCCGCATGGGAGTACGGCCATCAAGGGACTTATTTGCGAGATAGGAGAGTGTAAAACTTACTATCTAAAAATCGTATCTAAGTGATGCGGAGAAAGTACGCCCCGGCGCTGAGTTGACGGACAGATTGCTGCCTTCATCCCAGCCTGCAACATTCAGGTAGGGAACGTAGTATTTATTCATCAGGTTGTTCACTGCCAGGTTGACGGACATGGAGTCCATTACCTGGTAAGCGAGGGTCCAGTCCACAGTGCCATAACCGGCAGCCTCGGTAGCACCGTCGTTCACCTTTTCCATACGGTCCGCCCAGCGAACCAATACTTGGCTGGATAGCTTGGCGTTGGTGTAGCTGGCACCGACCACACCGGATAGCGGGCTGATACTGGTGAGGTATTCACCGGTCGTATCGTTCTCACCGCGCTGGTAGCTGGCATTGGCAAACAGCTCGATAGACGGAGACAGGTACCAGTTGGCGCTCGCCTCTATACCTTTGATGGTGACGGATTCGATGTTCTGGTACTGGTACTGCTCAAATACATGGGAGAAGCTGCCGTCATCACCATATATAGTTTCACTGTTGATTAAAGTGGTTTCCAGGAAGTCATCGTATTCAGTGTAAAAAGCTGCGGCACTAAAAGCGACCGGGCCCAGGTGTCCGCGCAGGCCGAGTTCGAAGGTGTCGCTGGTTTCCGGTGACAGGTCATCGGCGGGCAGAACCTCGTAGATGTAGGAGGAGGTGGGCTGCAGATAGTGCTCGATATAGGCCAGGTCGTAGGCGGGCACTTTGAAGCCCTGGCCGTACTGGGCAAAAACAGACAGTTTAGGATTGATTTTGTACAGGGTGCCCAGGTTGAAGGAGATATTGCTCTCTTCAATGGTGGCGAATGGGGTGCCGTCAGTTTTCAGGGCGTCATTCGGGTCCATTTCGTACCAGTCGTAACGTATTCCGGGGGTCACGGTCAGCTGGCCATTGGCGAAAGACATCTCGTCATTAATAAACAGGCCGGCACGGGCTACTTCATTTTCTGGGAACTTCTCGGTGGTGGAGTCCAGGGTGGAAGTGCCTTCTACTTCGCGGTACTGGTGAACGGTACGCTCACTCTCAGTTTGTTCCATGTCCAGGCCGTAACCCAAGGTGTGGGTTTCATTCAGGGTTTTGCTGGCGTTAGACAGCAGGCCAATGGTGTCCTGGCGATAGAGGCTGGTTTCCCACATATCGCGAATTTCAACAACACCAAACATAGGGGCGTTGATGTCCAGCTGGCCGTACTGTCCGTCTTCCTGTTCAGACTTGCTGTTATACAGGCTGATATTGACCTGGTCATAAATCGCTGTGGGTGTCTCGCTGTGGTAGCGCAGCTGGTAGGCGAGGGTCTCTTTGTCGGAGACGGATTGCTCAGTAACGATGTTGTAGCCGTAGTCTGCAAGGCCACGGAAGTAATACAGCAGGCCATCGGCACTGTCACCAACTGTTTCCTGGTTCCAATGGTCGATGCTCAGGCTGACAAAGTCTTCGCCAGCTAAGTTGTATTTGGCTTTGTACAGGATGCTCTTCGATTCAATTTTGAAAGGCTCCTGGGTTTCGTCGTAGTTTTGTTGTTCTTCACCATCGCGGAAAGTGGTGTGTAGCAGCTGTTCGAAATTGTCAGTACGCAGGGCGAGGGTAGGGGAAACGTGTGTCTGGTTGGTGATACCGTTGTAGCCGGTTTTGATGGAGCCGCCCAGCTGTTCGCCATCTTCCAGGTGGTCGGAAGCATCTTTGGTGGTGAACACTACGATGCCGGCGAGGGCGTCAGAACCGTACAGGGAGGAGGCAGCACCTTTGGCAACTTCCACCTGTTTCAGGGTGTCCACTTCGATAAATCCGCGGCCAATAATGTCGTTTTGGCCATTGGCGCCGTAGCCTTCGTTAACCCGCATGCCATCTTTGATGATCAACACACGGTCGCCGCCCATGCCACGCACCAGGATGTTCTGTGCGCCGCCTACTTCACCGGTGACTTCCACGCCGGGTTCGTATTGGAACAACTGGTTCATGTCATTGAGCTGAAGCTGCTCAATTTCTTCATGGGTCACCACGGAAACGCTGCCGGCAACGTCTTTCAAGGGCTTTTCTGCACGCCCGCTGACAACAATCAGCTCGAGTTCATTGCTGGACGGAGAGGTCGGGGTCTCTGCGTACAGGTTTGAGGCGCTGGCCAAGCCCAGTATGGCCGCTGCGAGTGGGCGACGTTTCATGGTGAATTCCTTCAGATCGTTGATTCAGTCAGCTCGTTAAGGGTCTTTGTGATGCCCTTTCGGTTGGTCTTGTCGACCAGTTCGGAGCGAGATTATATGGATACTTATCAAAATGTAAAGCTAAATGCGAATCAATATCAATAAGATTTAATTTGACGTTTGCAGATTCTTTGGGTACTTTCCGCGCAAATTTGTGAACAGCATCAATTTTTGGGCTTGGGAGACTTGCCGTGAATATTCAATCAGTTGAGACCTTAATGGCGGATGTGGCCGATTTGTTTATGGCCCCGGTATTGCTGGCGATCCTGGCTCTTTTTATCTATTCGCTATACGCCGCAGGACGCTTTATTTCGCTGTGGATGTTGCGCCGCAAAAATGCTGGAGCCTACCTCTTGGCGTTGAAGCAAGGTCGGGTTGAAACCCTGCCGGGGTATCAGGTGCACAATTTTCACGTCAACAACCCTTTGGCATGTGATGACGAACTGGAAGTTTTTGCCCTGAGAAAATTGGAACTGCTGCGCATGGCGACCCGTATTGCTCCGATGCTGGGGTTGATCGCCACCATGATCCCGATGGGGCCGGCATTGCGCGCCCTGGCCGATGGCAATATCCAGGGCATCAGTGAAAATCTGATTGTTGCTTTTGCCGCTGTAATCTGGGGCCTGGTGATTTCCACTATCACTTTCTGGCCCGCCTCGGTGAAAAAACGCTGGTTTGCTTCTGAGCTGATTAATATTCGCAAACTGAAGGGGGCCGCCTGATGCGCTTCCTGGATGAAGATGAAGAACTGAACCCTATCCTCAGTGCAGTCAACCTGATCGATGTCTTTTTAGTCATCATTGCCGCTCTGTTGATTGCAATCGCACAAAATCCCTTGAATGCCTTTTCCAGCGAAAAGGTCACGGTGATTAAGAATGCCGGCGAGCCGAATATGGAAGTGATCGTCAAGGACGGTAAGGAAATCAAACAATATAAATCTACCGGAGAAATCGGTTCAGGGGAGGGCACCCGCGCAGGTGTGGCTTACCAGATGGCCGATGGCAGCTTGGTGTATGTACCGGAAGGGGAAGGACAAGAAGCCCCTGCCGGTGAAAATGCTTCAGGGGGGAAATAGAGGTGCGTAATAAAATAGTGGCACATTGGGTGTGCCTATTAATAAGCTTTGTTTTTGTCGCTTTTGCCCAGGCCAGTGACAAGCCCAAAGTGCTGTTGATGATGTCGAGCCATACGGCCGAGGCCAAAGGCACATTGCTCACGGATCTCTCTGCGGATCAACCGTTTGAGTTAGCAATATTCAACAGCAAAGGCAAGAGCGACGAAGCGCTCGATCAAGCTTGGTCTACGGCGAGCCTGATCATGCTGGATGGTATTAACCCAGCCCTTTCGGCCTTTATGTTTGGAAAATTCCAGCCGATGCTGGCCAAGCATCCGCAAGTACGGGTGATTTCCCTGGGGGATGCCGATAACAAGTCGATGAATCAGGGGCTTGACGAAGCGCAGCATCGAGCGATCGCCGCTTACTTTAACAATGCGGGCCGCAAGAATTATCGCCACATGATGCAGTTCTTATCGGCTGAGGTTTTTAATCTCTCCAGTAAGTCAGTGCCGGAACCGATTATTGTGCCCAAGGTAGGGTTTTATCATCCCCAGTTGGAGCAGGTGGTCACTGATAAAGAAGCATTCTTCTTCGATTGGTTAAAGCCCGCTGATCAACAGCCGGTTATCGCCGTGGCGATTCATCGCTCAGTGGTGGACTACGAGCAGCAGCAAGTGGTCGACACCCTTTTGAGCGGTTTGGAAGAGAAGGGGGCTAGGGCCTTTGCTTTCTTTTTTGAGGGGGAAGACTTACCGCTTTCCTATCCGGACCTGCTGCAAACGGATAGCGGCGAGACCCGGGTCGACCTGATGATTAACTACCGCTCGCTTCACTATGTGAGCAAACGCCGGGCTGAGTTTGAAAAGCTGGGTGTTCCGGTTATTCACGCACTCAATTACACAGAGGGTAATGAGGAAGCCTACTTCGCTGATAACAGTGGAGTTTCTCCATCCCTGACGCCGTTTTTCCTGGTCATGCCCGAAGACACGGGCAGTATTGATCCGGTAATTATCGCGGCCAATGAAAATGGCAATAAGGTGGTGATGGAAGTGCAGATGCAGGCTCTGATTGAACGGGCCTGGAATCACGCCTCCCTGGCCTATCAGAGCAATACTAATAAAAAGGTGGCAGCATTTATCTGGAATTACCCACCGGGAGAAAAAAATATTGGAGCGGCTTTCCTGGATGTTCCCTCTTCAATTGAGTCTATCGCCAAGGCTATGCGAGATCGGGATTACGAAGTACATATCCGCGATTCGAAGACCCTGATTGACTGGGCCGGTCAGTTACTGCGTCCTTATTATCGCCGGGAAGAGAGTGCAGCCTTGATCGATAAGGGGCTCGCCGACTGGATGCCGCTGTCCACTTACCTGTCATGGTTCAATGGTTTGCCAGCTTCGGTGCGCGATCCGATTGTCGAGCGCTGGGGTAAGCCGGAAGATAATGCCATGCTCGCGGAGCATAATGGCGAGCCTGCTTTTGTCATTCCCCGTATGACACTGGGTAATTTGATTGTGCTGCCACAGGGGGTCCGTGCAGACAACGCCAAGGATCACTCCTCCCTCTACCACGATATGAAAACCCCGGTGAACCATGCCTACCTGGCGGTTTACCTCTACGCCCGTGAAACCTTCGGCGCCGATGCTTATATTCACCTGGGTACTCACGGTTCCCAGGAATGGCTCAGCGGCAAAGAGCGGGGCCTGTCCGTTTACGATGCACCCAGCCTGGCCCTGGGCAATATTCCGGTGTTTTATCCCTACATTATCGACAATGTGGGGGAAGCCATGCAGGCCAAACGTCGCGGCCGTGCCACCATGATCAGCCACCTGACCCCCGGCTTTGCCAAGGCGGGCCTGTATGCCGAGGTGGCTGAGTTGTCGGAGCTGATCGGCAATTACCTGATCCTGTCTGAAGGACAGACCCGTGCGAATACCCAGGAGCGAATTGTCGGCCTGGCGGAAGAGCTCAATATGCTCAAGGATCTGGAGATTAGTGCGGAAGCCCTAACCGCAGACTTTGACAGCCAGCTGAGCCGCCTGCAGGATCATTTGGGCCAGCTGGCAGAAATGAGCCAGCCCCTGGGAATTCACCGCTTTGGTCAGCTGCCCAAAACCGAACATCTCACCAGCACCATGCTGCAAATGTTGGGCGATGGATTTATTACCGCTGCAGATAAGTTTGAAGCTGAACACGGACTGCGCTTACCGGAAGAGCAGATCCACGATGAACGCAATGTAGTGGCGCTGGAGGCGCAGGCCGGATACCAGTTGCTGGACACTTTCCTGGAAGGTGGCGAGTTGGGCCAGGTTCCTGAGTCTCTGCAGGAGCAGTTGGAGCAAGCGCGGGAATACTCCGATAACTTTGCCGAAATTGCCGAATTGGAAAACCTGATGTTGGCACTGGAGGGTAGCTACATCCCGGTGAGTTATGGGGGTGATCCGATTCGCAATCCCCAAGCGGTGCCAACCGGCCGTAACCTGATTGGTTTTAACCCGGCCAAGGTACCTTCTAAAGAAGCTTACGATGCGGGTGTGCAGCTGATGGATCAAACCATCGCGGACTACCATAGCAAGCACGGTCGCTTCCCGGACAAACTGGCATTTTCCCTCTGGTCCCTGGAAACCATGCGCCATCAGGGAGCCCTGGAAGCCCAGATCCTGCACGCCCTGGGCCTCAAGCCCAAGTGGAATGCGCAGGGCAACGTGACCGGTACCGAAGTGATTCCGTATGCGGAATTAAAGCGCCCCCGTATTGATGTCGTAATCTCGGCAACCGGCCTCTACCGGGATGCTTTCCCCAATGTAATGCTGTGGTTGGCTGAGGCTATCGATAAAGTGGCGCAGATGAAGGAAGACAATAACTTTGTCTACCGCCACAGCCAGGCCTTGCAGCAACAACTTCTGGAAGATGGTAACAGCGAAGAGGATGCCAGCTACCTGTCCTCCGTGCGTATCTTCTCCAACGAAAGTGGTAACTACGGGACTGGCCTTGCTGCCGCCAGTCTTGCCTCTGACAGTTGGGAGGGTGACGATAAGCTTGCCGATTTATATATGCGTCGAATGGGTTTTGCTTTTGGTAAAGATGAATCCCGTTGGAGCGAGGACCAGCGCAGTGTTGAACTTTACGGCAAGGTCCTATCCGGTACCGATGGAGTAATTTTCTCCCGCTCCACCAATCTTTACGCCATGATGACCAATGACGATCCATTCCAGTATTTTGGTGGAATCGGTCTCGCTGTGCGCAACCTGGATGGCGCCACGCCGGAAATGTATGTTTCCAATCTGCGACGCAAAGACAATGTAAAGGCGCAAACCCTGGCGGAGTTTGTCAATCAGGAAATGCGTAGCCGCTATTTCCACCCTCGTTGGATCGAGGCGATGCAGGATTCCGGCTATGCCGGTGCCACTGCTATCCTGGATCGCGTCAATAATATGTGGGGTTGGGAAGTGATGACTCCAGAAACCATTCGCGATGACCAATGGCAGGAAATGTTTGAAGTCTATGTGGAAGACAAATATGAAATGGAGATGCGCGAGTTTTTTGAGGAGCACAATGCAGAGGCCTTGGCACAGATGCTGGAGCGTATGCTGGAAGCTGTGCGCAAGGGCTACTGGGATGCGAGACCTGAAACGCTAGAAAAAATGGTTGAGACCTACGCTGAGCTGTCGGAGAAGTTTGATGTAGCCACGGATAACGAGAAATTCAAGGAGTTTGTTAATCAGCAGGCCCTAGGTTTTGGCCTGTCAGCCTTGGCTAGCACCCAGGCACTGGATAGCCCTCAGGCCAGTGTTAACGCTGCCCAGCAGGTCAGTGGGCAGAAACTGGAGCAAGTGTCCGAGTCCACTCCGAACGACCAGCCGGAAAAGCTGATTTGGCTAATGTTGCTGGTGATCGTATTGGCTGGCTTTGTTAGTGGTTTCTTTGATCGCAAGTGGACGCCTGCCAGGACCGCTTGATCGCGTTCGTAATACAGCTTCCGGACTGGGTACAGGCCGGAAGCTGTCCTCTGTTTTTCTCGCCTCAGTTACCAACCTGGCCTTAGGGTTAAGGGCTCCATTGGTATGTCTTGCTTGTCTGCCCTTCGAAAGCTCCAATAGTGTTCATTTCTCTTTCCGCTGATGCTGTGAAGGGGCACTGCCCAATAGTTGGGACCGGGTAGCCCTCAATAACTCGGATCTATTTCAGGGTCTTGTACGATTGGAAAGACAGCATCGTATAGCTTGGCTGTGCGTGGTCGTAATTGCCGGGAACATCCGGTTGTGGGGAATAAATAGCTGGGCTTTAGGGTAGTAACTGGAAGCTGGAGAGGAAGAATCTGGGTAGTTATTTTCAACCTCTTAGATAGTCGCTAGAGATCTCCATCAACCGAAATTCAAGGGGGGGAGAGTAGCTGAGGAGTATTTTGCCACGTTGTTGTCGCCCTGAAAAATGGAAAGCAGGCAGATACCAGGCTCTTGGCATTTCGCGGCAGATTGCACTGGCAGCTGATCGATGTGGAAAATCAAATGTCTATATAAAGTCCTGTCAGATATTGGTAGTTGCGCAATTCTTTGGGGCGAGAGGAATGGGACGTTGGATAATTTGGTGCAGCTAAAGGGGGGGGAATGAAGTGTCGCTATTAGCCAAAAATGCAAATGTGATTTTTGTATTTTTCCCTGCTGTTATTTTCTCGCCAATCTCTGCTGGCCCTTGCAGGATAAGCGTGGCAACGCTGGAATTTGTAGCAAGGGCTGGGCGATATATATTGTTAATTTGAATCGAAAAGCCATGGATTTTTTGGGTAATCCGTCCGTTATGTTTTGACAGGATTGGTCCAATCTTAAGGATTTTCAAGTTGGCTGCAATTTCACATGTGCGTAATTGGCTAACGTGCTCCCATTTTTCTCTCTATTTTTCATGCTGCTTGATTGGCCGCTTCTTTTTTTCTGATGAATTAAATAGTTGCCGATTAAGCTTCAAGTGAAAATTAATTGTCATGGTTTCTCGTGAAGCTATTTCCCTGCTGGAAAATTTCGGTCACCTTTTGGTGATATCTATCACAAATATTCAATGCGGTTTTTTTCCGGCGGACCGTATTTTCGTGAAACGTGCCTGCTTTTTTCCGCAGTTGCCCACAAAATTGAAAATTGATTCGTATTTGGCTCCACCTTTATGAAATTTATGTGAAAAATTTCCTAAAAAAAATCTGCGTGATAATTAGGATCGATCGTCTCAACTAAGTACCAAGTGTTAAGAATCGTAAAGGCTTGACATGAGGTTGGATTTGGTTAAGCGGCCGGCAGGGTGTGCTTTCCCGTTGTATTTAGCACTATTTTTGCGAGAAAAAGTTTGTGAAAAAAATAATTCCTCTCGTTGCCATTGTCGTGGCTGTAGGTTATTTCGTCTGGGCCAAAGGCCAGTCAGCCAAGCAAAATTCAGACGTGGAGCTGAAAAAGCCACAATCTGCAGCCAGCAAAGTCGCCCCTAAAACTAAATCTTTGCAGCAGGAGGAGGTTGTTCCTATTGAGGAGGATGAAAGCCTCCAGAGAGAAGAGGAAAGGCCATTGTGGGTGGAGTCGGACCTCGCCAGAGAAGTATTGAAGGAAAATGGCCGTCTGCCAGTGGATCTCAATGGGGAAACTTATCTTGAGCTTGATGTGGAGATGCTCAACAACCTAACCATCGGGGATTACGTTGATATTGACTTGCCCGGTATCGAAGGGAGCTACGATGCTCAGGTTGGCGGTGTAGAAGATCATGCCAGTGGTAATACCAGTTTACAGTTGAATTTTCCCGGCTTGACCCGCCTGCATGGGGCAACCTTTACCCTTGGAGCTAACTCCACCTACGCCCAACTGAATTTACCTTCCGGTTCTTACACTTTAGAGGCTCAGGGCGGTTACGCCTGGATTGCTCCGAATGGAGCCCTGATTAAAAATCATGTAGAGAAGCATGATCAGGATATGTCTTCTGAGGCTTCGCGGGATAAAAATTGGTCGGATAAAGATGTTCCTCTTAATGATTTTGATTAAGAAGGAATTGGTTCCTAGCATTTCTGCTTTGAACTGATTGTCAGGCAAGGGAAGGTCGATGTAGATCCTGCAGATACCGGGAGCGAACCTCCTCAGGCGATTAACATATTACGGATTATATTTTAATCGAGTCAGGGTATTAAAAAGCGTATTGCCAACACTACTACCAAGTAGTCAATTGAAATCTATTGACTGCTCAGGTACGAGTGCGCACTACTTATAATAAAAGGAGTCAAAAATGAACTTAAAGAAAAGCTTGGCGGCTGCAATTGCAGCATTAACTGTTGCTAGTGCCGTGAATGCGGAAACTGTTGATATCGCCATTATGTATACCACACCGGCCGCTAATTACACCGGTGACATATCAGCTAAGATTGATAACTATATCAGCTATGCGAACAATTCTTTTTCAAGAAATGGCATTGATATTCAGTTGAACCTGGTTGACAGCTGGAGTGCGTCCAGTTCTGATTATCGTGTTAATGAAGACACTCTGGATCTGATCACTTTCCATAGCACTGTTAACAGCTGGCGCTCTTCTAAAAGTGCCGATATGGTGGTTTTCCTGGGTAAAGCTGAGGAAACTGTTATTGATGGCAGCACCTACATTACCTGTGGCATAGCCTGGGTTGGTCAGGGTAGCAACGGCACCATGTCCTCCAGCGCAAAAGAGCGCGCTTACAGCGTGACTGGCGTTGACTGTGGTTATAACACCTTTGTTCATGAGCTGGGCCACAATATGGGTCTGACTCACTCCACTAAGCAAGGTGACACCACCGGTGGTGTTTACTCCTACGGTATGGGCCACGGCGTCGACAATAAGTTTTCCACCATTATGGCTTATCCTTGGGTATATGGTTCAGAGGCTACCCAGTACGATTGGTTCTCCGATCCGGATTGGAATGAGTGTGGCGGCCTTGCTTGCGGTGAGCGCTCAAATGGTCAGGACGTATCTAACGCATATCGTGCTTTAGGTCCGATTGCCGACGATATCTCTGGCTACTATTAATCGACGATTAAATTGCTGAAGACCGTTGCAGAGTATCTCTAGCATTTAGCTAGAAGAAAACCAGGAGAATTTCTCCTGGTTTTCTGGACGCTATGCAGTGGGGGGGCAAAAAAATGGAATTGAGTTAAGTCTCTATTCCATTGAAGCGAAAGATAGCCGATAAACTGGCGAGTTACTTGAAAAACCTGATGCTTAACGGGTAGTGCCAAAATATGCCATCATTTGCCCGAATGGCACCAATAATGATAAAAATAACATTGATCAAAGCCAATCCGATCAAGCCCAGTATACCAATGCCGACAATAATTAAGATGGTGGAAATAATAGAGTAAATTAGCAGGCTAAGCATCCAGTTGAAAATCATCTTGCCATGCTTGTCGATTTCTGTTGAGCGATCCTTCGTCGTAGCCCACATAATAATCGGCACAACAAACCCTGCACCGGGAATCACAATCCAGGCCAGCTGGCTCAGGTGAAGCAGCATGAGAAAGGTATTTGTTTCCATATTCCAGGGGCGATAGTCATCCATTTTTTAATTTTCCTGTAGGCCTAAAATTCTGTGCAGGCTGTACTATCTAATCAGCACGTCCCGTTGATAGATAGCAACCCCAGTCATCCCGTCCTCGCGCAATAGCATCCCGGACAGCTTTGTCAGTATCATAACGGATGTTTAAATGCTCGACATCCCAGGCTCCCCCTTTCTTTTGCTCAACTATGGCATAACTGGCATGGGCACTATAGGTTTCCATGGTGTGATAGTTCGGCTTGTTGTCGGCATAGGCCGACAATCCAACACTGCCAGGATTGACGATTAACTGGCCACTACTAATAGAGGCACTGCGCGACTGGTGGGGATGGCCACAGAGAACCACTTGTGCGCGAGTGGTCCCAAGCAGCTCCTGGACGGAGCGCAGTCGAGGGCGGCCCCTGGTAATATCCTCCAGCAGGTAGATCAGGTCGTTGCTGGGAGTACCGTGACAGAGAAATACTTCATTGGTAATTTGTAAGCTGGGAGCTAACTGCTTCATCCATTGTAGGGGACCTGCTTCCAGATCCTGCAGGGTAAACTTCAGCGTGGAGTTGTTGCCTATTTCTTTAGGGGTGCTTCATAGATTTGCCGATCCTGGGTACCACGGATCGTAATATAATCCTGTTCTATTAGGCGCTCGTAAGTGTGTCGCGGCGCAATCGGGCTATAGAGAATGTCACCGAGGTTTACGGTTAGGTCTACACCACGCTTTTTTTAGGTCAGTAATGATGGCATCGAGGGCATAAATATTACGGTGGGTGTTAGAGAGTACGGCTATTCGCATTAAAGCCTCCATGGGCCAGGGCTAATCACAGTGATAGCGCTTATATTTTCACAGATTGTATCCGGCCGTCTATATCCATTCCCAGTGCTGATTGTAGTGGTCTAATCCTTCCGGACACTTCGCTAAGATGGTAAAATCACCAAGCGAGGTGAAGTATGACAACAAAAGGTACACGCTGGAAATTCAAGTCGGAGTTCAAGAAAGACGCCGTAGCTCTAGTCTCTGAGTAAGGGTATTCGGTTTCCAGGGACGCTAAATAGGAGGAGGAAAATTTTATTTAAAAGCCTACCGTAAAAGACGATCTTAACGGTATGGTAGAGGTGGATGGGGGCAATTAAGATAGAAAGAAGATCTGATTATTGGGGATAAGATTGTAAGGTAATCGATTCTTGCGGCTATAAAGGAGCCTGATAGTATTCGCAAGCATCCATTCTTGCGGGTGGAGACTGTTGGGGCTATCCAGGTATTAAGCTGGATAACTGCAGAATCTGTATCCTTAGTAGGTTGTAGTTTTGCGTATTTTCCTGCCTCCCTGAGGTTTGTATTTTGATGTCATGGTGTCGCCTCTGTACTTGGCAACTCATGAAAAATTGACTACGCCAGCACAAAACTTCATCTCCAAGAAGGCTTGCCAGGTGCTCAGAATTTTTAGGGGTTCGTAGAGGTTCCCTCAAGAGTTTCAGCCTCAAGGCCTGGTACAATCCGGTATACTCAATGGTCTAGCAATTAGCTCTTTCGCTGATTTTTTTAACCTCTTCTCCGAGATAGATTACACCCTGAAAGTTATTCTTATATTCGTTAAGTACCAGATTCTTCAGGCTCTCTGCTTGATCAGGGGAGGTGGCGCGAAAGGGGGGGGATAGCCATTTTTCTCAAAGAAGAGCCGATCTGTATTTGATAAAAAATAATTATCGTTGGGTGATTGGTGAAGGCGTTTGGGTAATTTGATGATTAAATTTTTAACTTGTCCAGTTCTGAAAATAGATTTTCTCGCTTATTTTTTTATAAGGGAGGATGGTCAGCTTGTAGATGGCAATCGTTATCACCAGGCTTATGACCTTGAGTCGCTGGCCTAAGGAAATTGAAAAGTTTGCCAGGTTTCTTTCATCGCCGCCCTCAGCGGACATTTTTCTTAATGTGCTGTATTGATCTTTGGGTGGGGCGTTCATTTGTAATTCCTAGTGGACGATTTTGATATTTGCTTTAGCGGCTGTAGAAACCAAGCACCGCAGGTATATTGCGGAAATTAGCACAACTCCTCGGCAGGGTTCGTTTAGTGACCATTTTAAGTACCTTTGTGAGAAACAACACTTCGGACAGTTTCATACAGCTATAGCCCCATAGTCACTGTACTGCTC
>NZ_JALBWM010000106.1 GCF_023895975.1 Microbulbifer okhotskensis | reverse complement strand
TCTGGCCGTGGTTCCTACCTATTTCGCCCCCTAAAACTGTCCGAAGTATTGATACCCAAGTAATCCTAAAAAGTCTGCGAAGTGATCAGTTATTACAGTGGTTGCTAAGGGACCATTGCCGAGGATTTGTTAGAACCACTAAGCTTCGGCAAAAATTGGCAGGCAGGAGCCTGAGAGTAACACCAATGAAATCCCCAAAATTTTGAGATTGCCTGGCTCCCAAGTTCCCTTTGCAACAAACGTCAGTTGATGGAAAAGCAATATAGAAATTGATGCAAAATATGCCCATTTTTTATTCAGGAATAGGGCCGGCATTATCAGCAACCAAACCTGCCGCCAAAAGAAAAGTTAAAATCACATAGGTTTTGCGTAATATATGTTTCATACATCCAAACTAATTAAGTTAAAATAAAACTGGCCTATACCACTTTTGATGGATACACACCGAGTTATTCTATCGTTTTTTCAGTAGCGAGGGGAAGTTAGCCACAGGAAAGAACTTCCGAGCTTTTATTGAGTCCTATACATGTACCAAAGAAGCATGAACTTCAGTTTTAGATAAGGATTTGGACCAGACTCAAAGGGCTTGGTCTAGGAAATAGATGGACCTCAAAACAACAACGCCTTCACATCAAAATCCCAAAGCCACGAAAGTTTGGCGCTTAACGATTTCGTTAATCATTTCAATTGGCTTACACATCGTATTGATTACCATTCCGATATCACTAGTACCAGATCCAGATCCAGCACCACCGCCCTCCACCAGGTTGAAGATTAAGCTGTTAACAGGGCAAGGGTCTAAAATCTCACCAGTGGTGAATGCCGACAAGATTGAGGCTGAAAAAGCTCCCGCTCTAACACAACCCAATGTTCAAAAGCTGAGCAAATCAACACCCAACTCCGTCTCAATATTGGCGAAGGACAAGCCAGCTACCAATCTTCCTCCTCAAGATCTAGGACGCCTGATGGAAAACCAGAATAAAATTCATAAACGAGTACCTCCATCAAGTATCTCAGCAGTAGGCAGTAGAGTATTGGATGCGCCGATTGGTCCTGAAATGAGGCGCCAACCGGCAGTCTTTGATCCCTATTTGGAGAAAAAGCTAACCAGGGAGCGCAGTAAAATCCGAAGGTTTAAACCTGTGGTCGCCAAATACAAGACTAATACAGGTACCTTTACTCAAGTCGGGGACCGATGTTTCGACGTTAAAGAGCTTCCTGCAGGAATCACGGATAGCGACCTAAATTCATGGTTCAAGGTTAAATGCCCAAATAACTCAAGACCCCAGGAGAATATTGATCGGCTAGCTGAGAAATATGGGATACCTTAAAGCTGTTCCCCCTTGAAGTCATGCGAAAATTACACACAGAGTTGATTGTTTAAACATCATTCAGCATTAATTCTTGCAGGAATCTTTGGCTATAATGCAGCTCCTTATACGATAGCGCTGTCAATTGGGAACAGACAATGGATAGAGTATGTGCCCCTAGGAATGGGATTATGCAGTGAGAAAGTAGTGGTCTAATGCTTCTGGACATTTAACAATTAAGTGAAAAAATCAAAGTGACAGTGTGTTTACAGCAACACTTTCCGTTGATGATTGGAATCAAATAGTTGAGTTTGTTAACAATTGTCCGGAGAGTGGAAACTTTATCAGAGGGCCCTAGAAAAAGTTCTATGACAAAGTCGATACCTACAAAAATCAGATATTATCTTGTAAGCCTCCTCAGAGGAATTAGTCAAGTCATCCTTCAAAAAAACGCATTGAGTGGCGCTTTATTTTTATTTGGAGTAGCAGTTAATTCAATCAACATGGCTTTTGGAGTTGCACTTGGTGTTATCACCGCGACTGCTTGTGCAGGTATTTTACATTACCCTGTGAAACAAATTGAAGAGGGACATTTTGGGTATCATGACGAGGTGCCAACCTCTTCGACAACGACGTGATCGGGGTAGAAGGCGATACGCCCATTGATCACCTCGGCAAAGTCGAAGGCAGCTTCATAGGCCCACGCAATGGCTTCACCGTTATCATCGACAGTGAAGTAGCTGGCATCACCTTTAAGCGGACAATGGCTTGTCTTTCCCTCAATAGGAAGGAGAGGTACGGATATGTCTTCTTTAGGAAAATATAGTACGGGGTCAAGCATGTCTTTTGCAAGTTCTGTGACTCTCAAAACGTTATCGCTTTCGGCAATCACTTTGCCACCACGGTGTACACGTACAGTTCTTGGCACAATTTTGGCTCGCATAAAGTGTCGGGGCTCTTTTGGATTGTGGATTGTTTCGTTAGACATCGTAATTTCTGGGTAGGACATCGTTATTTCCTTTCAATGTATTGCCCTAAGAGCAATGAGAAGTTCTTCAACTACCTAAATTATCGTAAACGCTCATAGGCATCAGTTTTTTCATCTTGACGAAGAACCAGCGAGCGGGCAGGGCTCGTATCAACTCATTCAAACTTGATATTCAGCCCAGGCACTATCTTGGATGCATAAATTGTGACTAATTACGAATTCTCCATATCCCGCTGAAGCAATGAGGCCCGCATAGCCACGATTGATCTCGATGATATCGACCGTTACATATTCGTAGCATTTCATACCTTTCAAAAATACCTCCTCAGGGAAAGTGATGAAATCTGGGGTAGGGACGATATTAGTAGATACCGCTTACTGGGGATTCAAGAAGTGATGGCCACACCAATAACATCCAGTTCTTCACCACCCGCAGCATCTACTTAGGGTGACGACGCCGGCTTTTTCCGCGCTGGATTAAAGTCCAAAAATATGCGTGATCCATCGCTGCTACAGTAATAGCAACTGATCCACTCACCGGTGAATAGTATGCAATACGAGCAGAACCAGGACTTAACGACCAAAGAGGGTGTTGTTTAATTCTAGCAGAGCACCGTGTGTATGATTCGACATTTAGAGATACACCGGCGAATGTTCATACGGCACAAAATATTGGCTCAATGGACATCCAAACCTTGTTCCGTATGTTGCTCAGGAAAGCGCCAGAGCTGAGCAACATGGCGGCCACTATCGTCCCCACATCCGCCGCACGCAGCTGCAGCACACTTGAGGCTTTGCTATACGTGCGCAGGGCTCGCCATAGATCGGCAGTGGAGAGTTTGCAGCAACTGCGCAGGCGCTGGCGTTTTGGTAGATAACCCGGCCATACGTGAGATAATCGGAGAACTAGACCAAATAAAGGTCCGGCCACATCATCGCAGTCAGACGTTCCCACAAGAGGGACAGATATGGGTATCGGAAATAGCAGCCAAGAAAAAAGCTAAGAGATAGGCCCCACTTGGGCTTCCACTATATCCGATATTTGTGAATATTAATTAAGGTTGTCAACCTAATAGATTCTTACTGCAAGCAAATCTCCGCCATAGCCAATCTTCACTAATTCAGGTTAGAAACCACGCCGTAATATAAATATTTATATTGCCAACTTATAAATATTTATATAAGATAACTATAAATATTTATAGGGACATGCAAATGGCTTCCGTAATAATTCCGGTAAAAACCAAAGACAATATTTCTACCAGCGTCAGTATTGATGAAGATTTATATTTGCTATTAGCTTGCGACTTTCCAGGGGTAGCAGAATGTCGCGCATGGATTAGAGAGGAGGCCGCGCGCTACCCAAAAAGCTATTCAATAACGCGCATGGTAAGAATTCAGGCTTTGCATAGAATTGCGAAGCCTTCGCTTGTTAAAAAATCCCTGGAAATAGAGGGTCAAATAGATATTGAGGAAATATAGCAGTGACTAATTTCGAGCTTGCAATTACAGCGATTTATATCTGCGGGATGTTCTTCTGCGTCCATCTTGTTTACCGGGCAACCAAGCCATAGGGTGCTTTATGAGTGAGCTTAAGGAATTGTTTTACCAGTGCCCAGACGCTTATTTTGATGTGTCTGGTTATAACCTGGATAGAAAAAGTCCCCTTCTTGGCTTTGGTTGTTGGACTGAGAGTCGAGAAATCTTTGCAATCTACGTTAGCATCATAGAATTCGTTTGGGATGACGACATTCCTTTCTGACCAGCATATAAATATTTATTCAGATTGGAGGCCGCCCAAACTCCGGGCTGCGTCGGCGGGCCGTACTCGTTCGGCTTGTCGGCGTTGCCCAGCAACGAGCGCAGCGAGGCGATAGCAGTGTGGGTCTCAGTTACACCCACACTTTACCCCGGTTTCCCAGGGTGATCACCCTTCTTACTTGTGCCTAACCTTCCTATCTTGTCTTTTTTGCAAGCTCTATATCTTCGAGCTTTAGGTCTTTTAGCCCCTTGAACAGAATTGCGTCAGCAACGTCTGTGGGCTTAATCGGTTTCTTTGCCTCCATGCTCAACTGCCAGGCTTTCTTTTCGATAGCCTCCCATCGATCCTTCCTTACCCGTAGTGAATGGCCGCTCATTTCTTGTTCAACACCCTGTGGTTGTTTACCTATCATTTTTACATTTATCCATTTTTGCACATATCCTCAATTGACAAATCACAAATCACAAATCACAAGTCTACTATCGATCCATAAATCACAAATCACAAATAACTTATGTTCTTCGATTGGCTCTCCATTCATCAAGACCACGCTAGTGATCTGCCGGTAATCGGCGATCGTTACATTCGCGTCTATGACACGGGGACAGGGGAGGACATCGGCGGCAACCAGCCAACCCACCATCACGCCGGCAGCTATTCAACGACAATCAATATCCGCATATCAGGCAACCGCGTTACCGTTACTGGCAACCCCTCAAGAATCAATCGCCTCGATAATCTCTTTGGTTACACCTCAATAGATCAGTGCGTTGAGGTTTATAACCGGATTCTGGCCAAGTACGGATTACCACCCTTTACAAAGAACACTAACGACATTTGGAAGGGCACCGCCTATTCATCAACTGCGAGGATGGCCCCCAATGGTGCGGTCATTACTGAGCTTCACGTCACTTCAAATTGTTCAGTAGGTGCCGGTAATGTTGAGCAGTTCATTAAGGGCATCAGCTCATTACCCTATCGCCATATGGAGCCCCGACTCCACACCAACGGCCAAACCTGTGACTGGCTCACCAAAACAGGGAAGGGCGGCCGACTCATTTATCCAAGCGTTTACAACAAAGCTTTCGAAATCAACCTGCATTCCCTCCCCAAAATAAAACGCACTTACGGCGACAAATCAGCCGAATATAAATATTTAAAGGACTTAATTAATTTTTGCCATGAGCACGGCATTGTCAGATTTGAACAGAAGCTAAAAAGCGACCTGCTACGCCGAGAAGGCCTTAATTACTACGGTTTTGATCACCCAAAGAAACTGCGCTCCATGCATCAGGAGTTTTTAGATATTCAGCAAAAGCTGAAGGTAGAAGCCATGACCCTTGAATCCATTACAGAAACATTGATTGCCGAAGGCGTTTGTACCGGCACCCGCTCCGCTAACGCAACGAGCATCTACGCAATCCAATGGATGCATGGCCACACCTTTGACCTCAAAAAATCTCAGGTCCAGACACACCGCGCACGCCTCCGCAAAATCGGCATCGACATTGCCATGAAGTGCGACATCTCCAAATTCTCCCTGGTCACCGTCAAGGAAACCAGGGCAATTGAAGTAGGGACAGTCTCTGCCCCTCACTGGTATCGCAAGCCGCAAGGTCACTTGCGTTTAGCTGCTTAACGACTCCCGAAGAACTGGGAAAAACCACTAACTGGAAGGTGATCTTATGAAAGTGATTGCAAAAGTACTTGATGTAACTACTCGTTCCTACCAAAAGGACGGAGTAACAAAACAGGCTGCCGATATTGTTTGCAAGTCCGGCTCTACCACTATCGATGTCACCATGTTTGATGGTGATGTTGGCCGCGGTAAACACCTGCTTTACGACAAGCTTGTCGGCCAACAATGCATCTTGAACCTGTCCCCTGAAGTTTACCGGGGCAACCTCAACTACCGCCTTGGCTTTGATGATCCCAAGCCAGTTTCTCATTCTGCACCAACCTCCAAAGCTAAGGCCGCCTAATGGATCTCGTACGCATTGAAGATGCGGGCCTTTGGCTGGGTGCAAACCCTGGCTGGGGCCTTCGCTACTCGCACCTTTCGGGCTACCTCTGCGCGGTAAAAGTCCAAGGGGAGAGGGGCTGATATGTCTCAGGCGATCACCTGCCCGAACGGCATCACGACCAACGTAGACGGAACAGTTAGCTGTGATGCTTGGGTGCTGGTCGATCTGCCTGCACATGACCCTATTCATGACCTTACCCCAGAACAACTTTCGGATATGGCAGCCAGTATTTTCTTGGTTTGCGCTCTCGCCTGGGGATTACGTCTTTTAGTGAATCAAATTCTTAACTCTGGTTTTGGCCGGGGTAATCACTGATTGCAGGGCAGGGCGGCGGCCTTGCAATTACCCAATCTGCCGCACGGAGAAAAACCTATGAAGCAAAAATTACTAGGCCTGCTCTTTATCGTTGCGGCCGTCATTGCACCTTCAGCACTCGCACAGACAACCGCTATCGATACGACCGACGTGCTTGCACAGCTTGGCCTTATTGCCGCTGCTGTTGCCGCTGTCGGTGGAGCTATGGCCGTGGCCGCAGGTGTGGCCGTTGGCTTTAAGTGGCTCAAAGGCGCCATTTTCGGTTAACTGTTAGGGCCACTAGGAGTTTTTTAAATGCTGGTTTTTATCTATCTCCTAGTGGTCGTGCTCGTATGCGCTATTTTATTTTCCTGATCTCTCTAGCTCTATCTCTTGCTTCAGGTAATGCTAATTCTTTTTCCTGCACTGAGATTTATCACGGTATTTACCCCTCAGCTAATGATGCATCATTAGCTTCTATGTCAGCTTCTGGCGTTGCCGGTAGCCTTGGCTCAGCTGATATAGGCTATCGAGGATACGAAGAGAGCTGGCCCGATTCTGACTCTGAAATTGTGAGCACTCGAGCCGTTGTTTACTTCTGCTCTGATATCAACCCTGGTAATAGAACTTACAAAATCCATTTGTACGGGTTTATCTACAATTCTAATGATTCTTGCCCGTCAGGTACTGAGCCTTATGGTGACGCTGGTAATGTATGTATCTGCACTAATGGCGGCTCCCTTAATGCTCAATCTGGTCAGTGTGAAGCTAATGATGACTTCCCGCAGCCTGACCCCTCTGATTATGACGACTCAGCCAATACGGGCGGCGATGGCAATAGCAACGGTGGTGATCCTGGCTCAGAGTGTAATTGGCTACCTGAAGGATGCGCCCCCTATGACCGCGCCCCAGATGCTGCTGAGATCGATGATATCGAGCCACCCACACCCGACAACACGCCCGCCCCTGATGATGCTGTAACTACTACAAAATCAGAATCAAACAACCCTGACGGCTCCACCACTTCTAGCGAAACAAAAGAATGGAAAGAGACTGATGGCAGCATTGTTAAGCAGACCACCACAACCACCACCAACCCTGATGGCTCCAAGACTACTACGACCATCTTAGACCGTACTTCACCTGATGCGTCTCACGCTACCACCACAACAACGACAGACACTGACGCAGATGGCAATACAACCATTAGCGGCACCACTAGCGAGACTGAGACCGAAAAATCCAATCACGCTTCTGGTGGTGGCACCTGTGATGCGGCGCCCTCCTGCAATGGTGATGCCATTGCTTGCGCGATCCTGAGTCAGCAATGGCTGACCCGTTGCGACAGCAACACAGAATATGCGGATTCAGATTGTTCACTACAACCCACCTGTGAAGGTGATCCCCTTATGTGTGCGTCACTTATCAACGATTGGCAAGACCGCTGCGCCCTGGAGCGCGCCGACTCTGATGCTGATGATCACTTTGCTCAGAATGGCTTTAAAACTGCCGAACAGTACGCAGAAGATGGGGGCATCCTCGGTACTGGCGACGAGACTGATTTAAGCGATATGGCCGATGGGGTTTTTAATTCTAGGTCTGGAGTAGGTGGCTCCTGTCCGCAACCCATCCCTATAGATGCCGGCGACTTTGGGCAATATGAAATTGCCTTAGACCCATTTTGTGATTTTGCCGAGTCGATATATTGGCTTGTACTTTTGGCCGGCTACATCCAGGCCGCTTACCACTTGTTTAGAGCTATAACCAGTCCCAAATAACGATACCCGGACAGATAGGGCCGCAAACGTATGTTGCGGCCCGTGGCCGGGATCGCAGGAGCAACAAAATGCCTTTACCAGTTTTTGGCGCAGCGATTGGCGGCATTGCCGTTGTTCTCGCAAAATATTTAGTTCCCTACATCATTACCCGCGTTGTTATCTCTCTTGGTTTAACCCTGTTGACCTTTGTTGGTGTTGATCTTCTTACTGATTACATCGTCAGCCAGGTGAGAGGGGCAAGCGGCAATATTGGCGCTGACCTTGTAAGTATTTTGGCCTTGGCCGGCGCTTTCGATTGGCTTGAGATCGTTCTGGCGGCCCTGGTCGCCTCAGCAAATATCCGCAGCCTTCGCGGCACCTTTAAATCCCTTAGCTTCCTGGTGGGGTCCTGATGCTCTATCTGATTACCGGTCAAATTGGCGCCTCTAAAACGCTTAATACTATTAAGATGGTCAATGAGGACAGCGCTTTTTCGAATCGCCCTGTTTACTACTACAACATAAAAGAACTGTCTCCCAGGTTTGGGTGGACTGAACTCACTGAGCAGCAGTGTCGCAACTGGTTTGACCTTCCCCCTGGCTCCGTGATCATTATTGATGAGGCCTATAAAATCTTTCCTCAACGCGGGCCCGGCCAGAAAAAGCCGCCTCATGTTGAGCGCATGGCGGAGTTGCGTCACGATGCTTACGAAATCATCCTGGTTGCTCAGTCTGTCAAGGGCCAGCTTGATAGTTTTGTCCGTGGTCTTGTTAATTATCACTACCACTTTGTGCGCCCGTTTGGCTCTGAGTTCAGCAACCGTTTTTTCTGGGAGAAGTGCCAAGAAAATGTAGATGGCTTCCACGAGAAACGCGAAGCACAAACTAAGGTCATCAAGTTTGATAAGAAGTACTACGGCGCCTATCGATCAGCTGAAGCTCACACCGTCAAAAAGCGTCTTCCTTACTGGAAGCTTGGTATGTTCCTCGGTGGTATTGTTGGCTTTGTTAGCCTGCTATTTTATCTGTTCTCTCTGGTTACTGGTTGGGGTGAGGCACCCGATACTCCAGAGACGGCTTCCTCTTCCCTACAGCAGACTCAACAAGCCATATCAGGGCAGGGCGGCTTTATGCCAGCCGCTACCCGTACAGCCCAGTTAACGACCGAAGACTGGGTTGATCAACGAACTGCCCGGGTTCCAGGCTTTGCCCTCACAGCACCTGTCTATGATGCTGTTACTCAACCCGTCACGTTTCCTAAGCCGAACTGTGTGCACTGGAATGTCTATGATGAGAGAGACACTACTGAGTGCCGGTGTTACAGCCAGCAAGCTACCAGGATGGATGTTCCCGAAAACATTTGTCTTCAGATTGTTGAGCATGGTTGGTTCGATCATACGCGCCCTGATGATAATGACAGGGTGTCTATTGCCTCTAGAACCCTTGATAAGGATAGAGAGCGAACTACCAGGCCCCGCTACTACCCACCGCAAGAGCGTAGTGCCCCGCGCTCTATCCTTAATAAGTCTGGTGACCATCTGCTGACAGCTTCGCGTAATTGAGGCTTTGCAATACATGCGCAGGGATAGGCATCGATCGACAATGGAGAGTTTGCGACGGCTGTGCAGGAGCTGGGATTTTAGTGGATAATCCAGCACCGTTTGACATACAGCTCACCATATTTGCTAACGAAGTTCAGCCGCTCCGGCAGTTCCTCGCCAGCATAAACACTGACCTGGTTAACCTGGTTACCAGGAACCCAAAACAAACGGAGAGCGTCATGGGAGCACTACATGAGATCATCGGCGAGCTTGATATGATTACGGTTCGATATGAGCACAAGAATCAATCATTTTCATGCCAGGGAGAGGCATGGATATCGGAAAAAACGGCCAAGAAAAAAATTCAAACCTAGGCCCCACTAGGGCTCCCACTATATCCGATATTTGTGAATATCGGATATTCCATGAATGGGCTATTTTCCGTATAATTTGCCGTACTCCAACAACAATCCCATATTTCTATGTCTGCTTCCAACCAGCCACCAGCTCCAATCATCGACAACCTGAGTAATCTTGAGAATCCATTTCGCTGTTCCAGTTTTTCAGCCAGTGGATATCTCAACCAGCAGATCCCTGATGTTGATACCGATCTGGAGTTCGCACTCAAGTTTCTTTATAGCTATAACGGCAGTCAGGCAACGTTTAACAGTTACCGCCGTGAGATTGAGCGACTATTGCAATGGGCCTGGCGCATCGAGCAAGTCTCAATCATGACGCTCAAGCGCGAGCATATTGAAGACTTTGTGCAGTTCTGTATTGTCCCCCCGATCGCTTGGATCGGGACTAAAAATGTAGCCCGGTTTAAAACGCAAAATGGCGAGCGCCTAGCCAATGCCGACTGGCGCCCGTTTGTGGTTAGCGTTTCCAAAATAGAGTTTCGAGCTGGCAAGACGCCATCAACCAAGGAATTCCGGCCATCCCAGGCTTCGATCAAGTGCGTATTTACCGCGCTATCATCCTTCTTCGATTTTCTTTACCAAGAAGGCTTAGTGCCCGCTAATCCTGTGGCCCTGATCCGCCAGAAAAGCAAATTTGTTAAGCGCGAACAACAAACTCAAGTAGTCCGCCGTATCAGCAACCTACAGTGGGATTATGTGTTGGAAACTGCAGAGATTTTGGCGGAAATGTCTCCGGAAAACCATGAGCGTACACTGTTTATCATGAACGCACTTTTCGCTATGTACCTGCGTATATCAGAGCTGATTGCCGATGAAAGATCAGCACCTGTTATGGGGGATTTCAAGAAAGATCGCGACGGTAATTGGTGGTTTCACGTTACCGGTAAAGGCAACAAGGGTCGCGCCATTACTGTTTGTGATCAGATGCTGAAAGCACTCAAACGCTACAGGAACTATTTGCAGCTCCCTACTCTGCCCAGTATTAATGAGCAAATGCCACTGGTGAGTAAGTCTCGCGGTAAGGGCCCGATCACCAGTACTCGGCAAGTGCGCTTGATCGTACAAAACTGTTTTGATGCAGCTTACCAACGTATGGTTGAAGAAGGCCTTGGCGAAGACGCTGAAGAGCTTAAAGCGGCCACTGTACACTGGTTACGGCACACAGGTATTTCAGAAGATGTAAAAAACCGTCCTCGCGAGCACGTCCGTGATGATGCCGGTCACGCTAGCATGGCGACCACTGATCGATATATTGATTCGGATATGCGTGAGCGTCATGAAAGTGGGCGTAGTAAGCGGGTTAAAGAGGCGGAATAGTATTCTGCCCTACTCCCAAAAACTCATTGTTATAATTTTCCGTCTCCCTTCAGGCACCTATAGCGAAGGATCACCCCGCCCGACCCAATGGCATTCACCTGTATGAGTTCAAAAATTTTTCTGGATGGAATCGTTTTTAAAAAGAGGCGATCAAGATCCAAGGGCGATGGGCGCAAGGCATATTTCGGTCATAAGCCGATCGTCAGCTGCCCCCCTCGATTTCGATCGAGGGAGCCGGTCAATTTTTTAAATAAACCTCAACTTTATACGCATCTGGTGCATCGCCAACGAACCAGGTAACCGTGTCGCTCTCTCAATGGCATTGATCTTTTCTCTCTCATCAAAATTTGCGCTATATGATAATTATTATGCGACATTCACGCCTCTAAAAGACCGCGATAACCTCAACCAAAAATATCCATTTTGGATCGTAGATGCCGGTGAGCGTTTCGCTTTTGAGATAACCGCCCCAAACGGCAGCTCATGTGTTATATCCGGGTATATCGCGACTGCGACAGACCAAATCGATCATGCTTACTAGCAGATCAGATCGTTATTATCCCCGATCACATTAGCGTTTACGCCAATCTAATCATCATCTCCAGTGAGTAAATGATTGGGATTTAGAGCCAAAAAAATTATATGACCCCGCATGTCACTTTGAGCCTGGTGAACATGAATGGGATCCCGGTTCTGTAAAGCTCTTTATTCATTCAATCAACGAATTCCTTGTCACAGCGATGCAAATATTACGTCGTTATGACTATACAAAAGTCACCTTCGAGCAAAACCTAGCGATATGGCAAGCGTTGATCAGTTTCTGAAACAGACCCTCAAAGCCAATCTACTCTATATCGAAGAAAAGTTTGAGCAACTGCAAGGCATAGGAGACAGATCGAAGGCTTACGGCATTATGGCTAAATATGCGCCACTCAAGATGGCAACAAGAACCAAAACATTGGAAGAGCCGCCGATGAATCTGTTGTTTGTGTGCACTCATAATCCTTGCCGAAGCAAACACGCGGAAATTGGCGGGAGGTAGAATTAATATTAATAGCGCAAGCAGTCAGCCTACAGGTGCGGTTCACCCCTCCACCCTAAACTATCTGCGGAAACATAATTGCTCAACAGGCGAGTTGACTAGCAAAAGCTGGGACTCTGTTTGCGACATTGTGCACAATGTTGTAATTATTGTATGCGGCCAAGTTACGGAAGAAGCTTGCCCTATCCCCTTAGACAAAGCGATCAAAGTACACGGGGTTCTGCCATATCCAATGCAACTGAATGATCAAGCCCAAATATGACTCGGCCGCAAATCGAAACTCTTTTCCTGGAGGCCGGCGAGCACTATGGGGTACTTTGAGCGCTACCTGAGTCTTTGGGTTGGACTCTCCATTATTGCAGGCATTCTGCTCGGTAGCGCGTTCCCTGGAGGATTTACAGTGATCGCCAGCCTGCAAATTGCCCATGTTAACTTAGTCGTAGCAGCGCTCATTTGGGCAATGATTTACCCGATGATGGTGCAAATAGATTTCACGTCCGTTAAACAGATCCGCAAACGCCCCAAGGGGATAGCCCTCACCCTGGCGATCAACTGGCTGGTTAAGCCCTTCACCATGGCCGCGCTGGGCTGGCTGTTTTTTCGTGTACTCTTTGCGGGCTGGGTCGACCCCCAGTCGGCTGGAGAATACATAGCCGGAATGATATTGCTGGGCGTGGCGCCTTGCACGGCCATGGTGTTTGTCTGGAGTAACCTCACCAAGGGCGATCCCAATTACACTCTGGTCCAGGTTTCTATCAACGACATTGTCATGGTGTTTGCTTTTGCACCCATCACCGCCCTATTACTGGGTATCAGCGATATCCAAGTGCCCCGGCAGACGCTACTACTATCAGTCGTGCTCTATGTCGTGCTGCCCCTAGTAGCGGGAATGCTAACCCGTAGAAAACTAGAGGCGCTCGGCGGCAATAATCGGATTAAGGACTTCCTCGGCCAAATTAAGCATTGGTCGATACTGGGCCTGCTGTGTACGGTGGTATTACTCTTCGGCCTTCAGGCAAAAGATATATTGGAGCAGCCACAAACCATTCTGCTGATCGCCATCCCGCTACTGATTCAAACTTACGGCATTTTTGCAATCACCTACTTGTCTGCGCGAGGCTTGCGGCTTCCGCATAGTGTCGCCGCGCCAGCGGGGATGATCGGGACTTCCAACTTCTTTGAGCTAGCGGTGGCCGTGGCGATTTCCCTGTTTGGATTGCACTCGGGGGCAGCTTTGGCCACCATCGTCGGTGTTCTGGTAGAAGTGCCGGTCATGCTGTCGCTGGTTTACTTCGCCAACAAGACCAAACATTGGTTCAAAACTGAAGCACAGGTATTGACCGATTAGCGCCGTGTTCATTTTCGGTTAACGCTGCCTAATTTTTAGCGACATAGGACCTACTATCTGTGACCGCACAAAGCCGTAAATTCTAATAGCATTTTCACGGTCAATTTTATCCTATCATTATTTTTGATATCAGAATTTACCGCGACAGATCAGATGGTGAACCTGAAGACTGGGGCGAACTTCAGATATAGAGAGTTATTGTCAATTCTGGTGTTCAACAGGCCTGATCAAGCAGCGCTCTGGT
>NZ_JALBWM010000105.1 GCF_023895975.1 Microbulbifer okhotskensis | reverse complement strand
TATCTGGCCGTGGTTCCTACCTATTTCGCCCCCTAAAACTGTCCGAAGTATTGCATCCAAAGCACGGCAGTAATTGCTGCCGTGCCAAGGATGAAGAAACACTTTCTGCCCAAGTTGCTATTACTTGATATCTAGGGTTGACGACCCCAGAAAAAATTATCTGTTGATGATCCACCGCTACGAAATAACAATTCCACCAATCAAACCATTTTTTAATTTAATTTGTAAATCCATGATTCTTAATCCTTATTGCTACATATCAAGCTTGATTAAAATAGACGATACAAATTTTATACCGACAATTGATCGCCTTCTTTGTTCAACACAAAGGAGTTCATCATTTTGGTTAGGCTGAATAAAAATTGGATATATGGCTATAACAAGATAAACCTGCCGACGGTCACCAGCCCTTTGTCCTTAATCGGTATGCCTTGTGTGATTTTAGGAATCAACTCCAAAAATCAACTTATACTTCATTAGGCAGCCCACCTCCAATAACTAAACCTCATAATTTGAGGTGTTTTTATTTCAGTGGTGAATTTCAATAAGTGCGCACGGATCGATGTAGATGGCAGTCCTAAGAATATCATGAAAATATAAAAGAATTAGTTCATTGAGTGTAAATTAGATCCCTATGTCAGGGCAGGTTCTAAAATAGAGCCCAACAAGTTAGAGCTGATGCTGGCTTTATATCTACTCGTTGTGCCGTGTCTCGGTAAACTTCGACGGGCAACTGACAATCAAATGTCTGGTGTGGGCATTCGTTGTTGTAGAAATTAAAGTATTTGATCAAAGATTTTCGCAAGGCCTCAACATCCACATACTCTTTGAAATAGATCTACTCGGTGCGGATGATAGAGGGCGGGCTTCCTCTGGAAGAGCGAGACGAGTTTAAAAAGCCTGCTGCATCAATAATCCATCATTCGGAGCACACCTTACACTTTCCGAGGGGGCCACCCAGCACGCCCATCAAGATCTTCGGCGCCGATCGCGCCCGCAAAGAGGCAGAGTATGGAAAGAGGACTTTATGGGAATATGGGGAAACTGAAAACCTGTAACGACAAGATCACCGAGCTGAGCAAGATCATCTCCACCTAAAGATGGAGATCAAATCCTCGGAAGCCTCGGCCAGTGGCTCAAGAATTTAGGACGAGAATTTGATAGTGTCATATGCGTGAATGGTTCTCCCCCTCCATTCCACCCAAAAGCCGCGAGTCAAATTTACACCGAACTAATCTATATAAATCAATAAGTTAGCGAGTTTTTGCGCAACGTTTCTCTCGATTCTGTCAAATAGCCAGTATTGTGGCGATCCAAAATGGTGTGGCGAATGATCAAACTACAACACAGGTCGGCAGTGGCGAGGTTGCTCTCACTACGCAAACAGGCACCGGCAATGTGGGCAACACCTTGCAATAGATCTGTTTATTAAAGTCGATATAAACCCGGGCAGTTATTTAAAATATCTCATGACTTTTTGGTATTTATAAACAATGTGCCAGGTAAAGAAAATCAAAGGGACCACAAACATGACTGTAATTTGATTGAATAGAACCGACATGTTCATGGCTTGTATGATTCTGAACAATTCATAGATATCAGTAAGCATCATTATTGGAAGGTAGATGGTCCAAAAACGTGGAAATGCCACCCTTTTCGAAAATGCCAAACCATATAGAGCAACATAAAAAATGATATAAATGACCAAGCTAACCAGTAGCCACCATAGCGGGTCATTGGACTCGTTGACTGTAAATAAGTGATATTGTGACCAGACTTCCAGAGGGACAAGTATAAAAAACAGTATTTTCCAGCCAACACTGGGTTTATATCTGGGAATAGAGTTATCTATAGCACTATCAGGCGCCCGATACAGATCCTGCATTGAGAAACTTCCTTATTATTTACCGCTTTACCGAATAGGCGCCAAATGCCTATCCGAAAGTTACTTCTCGCCATTCCCTGAGCTTGATTAAGATAACAATGCAGGTCGAAATCTGGCACTGTGGCTCTCATATATGAGATCAGCGAGCATATTATCTGCAGCCTCAAAGTCAACACTTGGTACAAATGTTTATCGATAGTGTGAGCCAGCTCATTACCCAAATGTGACAACATAGTCTGGCGCCATTGTGTAACAATGTGATCAATGAAAAAGCGGGATGTCAATGTGTGAATGCCGCCAATTCTGAGCCTGCTGGTAACCCCAAAATGACACCACTTGACGCTCGCGCTCTTTATCATTCTCCGAATAAAGAGAAACGGTGATAGTAAATTACCCGAAAGGCAGGGTCGCCAACTTGGTGTTCCAACAAATATTGGTAGTTGCAATCGATATTCAAGCTCCAATTACCGCTAGCTATTGACTTTGAAAGCAGTGAGAATATGCTCATTCTCCACAACAAATCGGAGATTGGACCATTAGACTTCGATTTTATTGTAAGAATGATGAGAAACAGCTTTTAGCCAGCTACACCACCTAGCAGGCCAACCGCTGACAAGGGAGTTTCGCAGTGCAGGATCTGTATCGGGCGCCTGAAAGTGTTCTTGAAAACACGCTCCCAACCTATCGCCCCAGTGCTGGCTGGAAGATTTTCTTTTTCATCATGGTTCCCTTGGAAATCTATTCCCAGTATCTTGGCTTCACGTCTAACGATTGGGGTATGCCCATTTGGTGGCTGGTCATCAGCTTAATGGTCTACTCGCTTTTTTATCTTGCCTTGTTTGGTTTGGCCTTTGCGAAGAAAATCGCTTTCCCCCAGCTATGGATTTTTTATCTGCCGGTACTTGTCCTAACTGATATATTTGAGTTTTCCTTACTCGTTAAAGACCTAAATATGTCATCCTTGGGAAACCAGATTATTGTGATGCTCTACCTTATGTTGATTCTCTTTACTTGGCATATTGTCTATAAATATCAAAAAATAATGAGATATTTCACATAGCATCTGTCCTTTTTCTTTACACACTGATAGTGCAAGCTACTAAAGCCCTCATATCCGCCTGGTAACACACAATGGGCGCCGGTCTACCCAAATAGTAGAGGGCTTTATAGGGCGCTAAACATTTCCAGGCATCCAGCCACCAAAACTATACTCCTAGAAATTTGATACTTCTGTCCCAGTGCAATTCCCGCTCAAAAATATAACACTCTGTACATCCCCATGCTGAGGCTGTTGGTATGTAATGTAGGTGTGTAATGTTAATTTAAGGGTTATAAAAGTCAGGCTACCAGACTACTGCCAATGGAATCATTAAAACTGCGAGCGGAACACTTGGAGGTTTTGATCCATGCTATCCGTGCCGACGGCTATCAACTCTACGGCCCCTTATTAGATAACGGGGCCATTACCTATGGTGAAATTGGCACTGCCTCTGACCTACCTCAGGGCTGGACCGATGAACAGGAGGGCGGCCAGTACCGCCTCAAACGCCGAGCCGACAAAGCCTACTTTGGCTATGCAGTTGGACCCCATTCGTGGAAACAATATCTGCAATTGCCGCGCCGACCTGTCTGGAAAGCAAGTAACTCTGGCGGCGATCTCCAAATTCTTGAGATCGAAGAGGCCCCAGTGAAACTTGCTTTCCTTGGTGTACGGAGTTGTGAGCTACACGGCATTGCTATCCAGGATCGGGTTTTCAGTCAAGGAAATTACTCCAACGAAAGCTATACAAGGCGCCGCGCAGAATTGTTTACGATTGCGCTTGAATGCACAACGGCAGCAGATACCTGCTTCTGTATGTCTATGAATACCGGACCGTATGTGCGGCTGCCCAGCGATCTGATACTAACGGAAGTGGTTAATTCTGATACGCATTTTCTTTTGATACGCAGCGGTAGCCCGGAAGGTGAAGCAATACTGAAGCAGCTCCCCACAGAAATCGCAACGAAAACAGACTTGAAACAGGCTATTGAGGCGGTAGACCAGACTGCACAGAAAATGCGCAGTGGACCGCGAAATTTCGATAGTTCAGATTTGAAAGAACTGCTGTATCGCAACTACGACAGTCCAATCTGGGACAAAGTCGCAGAACGCTGCCTTTCCTGTGCCAATTGCACCATGGCTTGTCCTACTTGCTTTTGCTCAACGGTCGAGGACTCCACCGACTTAACTGGCACTAAGGCTGAGCGCTGGGAGCGCTGGGATTCCTGTTTTACCGCTGACTTGAGCCACCTGTCTGGAGGCCCTGTCAGAGCGGACACGCGCACCCAATATCGCCAGTGGATGACCCACAAACTGGCCACTTGGTACGATCAATTTGATAGTTCTGGTTGTGTCGGTTGTGGCCGCTGTATCACCTGGTGTCCAGTAGGTATCGATATTACGGAGGAAGTTCAGAATATTCGGGCACAGGAAAAGCCATGAAAAACATCGCCAGTCTTCTACATGAACACCCGTTCTTCCACGGGTTAAGTGGCGGGGATTTGAATTTTCTCGCGACTTGTGCAGAAAATTCACGATATAAGGAAGGGGAGTACCTGGCCAAAGAGAGCGCCCCGGCGAATCATTTTTTCCTAATCCGCTCTGGGCGTGTTGCCGTGGAAACCTTCGTTCCCAACCATGGCCCGCTGTGCCTAATGACGTTGCAGGACGGCGATATCTTTGGCTGGTCCTGGCTTTACCCCCCGTATCTCACGGCTTTCGATGCCCGTGCACTGAGTCCAGTCCGCTGTCTGCGGCTGGGCGGCAAGTGTCTGCGGGAAAAGTGTGAAAGTGAACCTCGATTGGGGTTTGAACTGATGAAACGATTTGCAAGGATTGCTACTGAGAGATTGCAAGCAGCCCGGATACAGTTACTGGATGTCTATGGGCCGCACCCTTCGCAAAATCCTGTGCAAAGGCGCCCGCACCTGTGATTCCCAGTATGTGGCGTATCGAGCGACGGCACGAGGAATTTCCCGGAACCGTCACCTTGGCTCTGAGAAGAGAAGGTCATCTGGAGGTGCCAGCCTTGCCCGGCCAGTTCAATATGCTCTACGCCTTTGGTGCCGGCGAAGTTGCCATATCCCTGAGTGGCCCAAGTGCTCCTTCATCAGATCCCCTGATCCACACAATTAAGAGCCAGGGGTTCGCAACCCAAGCGCTATGTCGCTTGCCTGTTGGCGCCCAGTTGGGTGTTCGGGGTCCTTTTGGGCACGGCTGGCCCATGCTTGATGGCAGCCATCGACCGCTGGTGATCATTGCCGGCGGCTTGGGCCTGGCGCCGCTGCGGCCGTTGATCTACCGCTTCCTTCAGGGACAATTGCCGGCGCGGAGCCTTCAGGTCTTTTACGGTGCGCGCCGCCCGCAAGAGATGCTATATCGGGAGGAACTGCCTGCCTGGGGCAAATCATTTGAACTTGTGACATCGGTAGATCATGCCGATACCAACTGGAACGGTCATGTCGGCGTCATAACTGATCCATTACGGGTATCAGCCGTCAATGTGAAAGAAGCACTTGTGCTTCTTTGTGGGCCGGAGATCATGATGCGTTTTTGTATCCAGGTGCTTCGGCACAAAGGCGTACCTGCATCCAGTATCTATCTATCGATGGAACGCAATATGAAGTGTGCTATCGGCCTGTGCGGGCACTGTCAATGGGGGCCCCACTTGGTCTGCCGGGATGGCCCTGTTTTCTGCTATCAGGATGTGTGCAAATGGTTTCAGATCAACGGTCTTTAGCTTCTGACAGGGCACTGCCAAAACTGGCAGTTTGGAAATTTACCTCCTGTGACGGATGCCAGTTGAGTTTACTCGATTGCGAGGATGAGCTTCTTCTCCTCGCGGGTCAGCTAGACATCGCCTACTTCCTCGAAGCATCTAGTCAAGTAAAGGAGGGCCCCTATGATATTTCCTTGGTGGAAGGCTCCATCACCACACCGGCAGATGCGCAAAGAATTCTCGATGTCAGACGCCAATCCCAAGTCCTGATCAGTATTGGTGCCTGCGCAACCGCAGGTGGTATACAGGCGCTTCGCAACTTTGCCGATATACAAGCATTCACCCGCGCGGTTTATGCACATCCGGAATATATTGCGACCCTGAAAGAATCCACACCAATCTCTGCTCACGTCACGGTCGACTTTGAACTTCAAGGGTGCCCCATCAATAAGCATCAATTGATCGAGGTAATCAGCGCCTTCCTACACCAGCGCCCCCCCCAGGTAGCCAACCACTCGGTGTGTATCGAATGTAAATTGCGCGGCAATGTGTGTGTATGGGTTGCCCATGGCACCCCTTGTATGGGCCCGGTTACTCATGCGGGCTGCGGTGCCATTTGTCCAAGTTATAACCGCGGATGCTACGCTTGCTACGGACCCAAAGAAAATTCCAATACGGGATCACTGTGTCACTGGTGGGCGGAAAATCTCCATGTAGAAAATACATTAATTATAGAAAATCTTAGGAATTTCAATCCATTAGCACCAGCTTTTAAACAGGAAAGTGAGGGTAGGGCAGACGGTGACAGCGACTAAGTTTCCTCTCTGTTACTCCCATCGGGTGACCCTCCTGGGCGAGTTCCATGGCCGCTCAACGTAAAACGATTAAAGTCGATTACCTCGCCCGAGTTGAGGGTGAAGGTGCCCTCCATATTGACTACGACGACAGTGGCATCCAGGAGGTCAAACTCAAGATTTTCGAACCTCCCCGATTCTTTGAAGCGCTTCTCGCTGGACGCAGCTATCTGGAGGCACCGGATATTACTGCGCGAATCTGCGGTATTTGTCCGGTGGCTTACCAGATGAGTGCGGTCCATGCGATGGAAGATGCCCTTGGGATCAAGCCCACCGGAGCCTTGCGCGAATTGCGTCGTCTGCTTTACTGCGGTGAATGGATCGAAAGCCATATGCTGCACATCAGTATGCTCCACGCGTCAGATTTCCTCGGCTATCCAAATGCTGTCGCCATGGCCAAAGATCACCCCAAGGTAGTGAAGAATGCCCTGGAAATTAAAAAGGCCGGCAATGCGCTGGTCCGCTTGATTGGCGGGAGGGAAGTTCACCCAATCAACGTCCGGGTGGGCGGCTTCTATAAGGCGCCTAGCACAAATGCACTTCTCTCGTTACAGCAACAATTGGAAGCTGCAAGGAGCTTGGCCGAACAATTGGTGTGTTGGTCCGCCACGCTGCCCTTTCCAGATTATGAATGGCGAGGAGAGGATCTGTACGAGTTTGTCGCTCTGAAACACCCGGAAGAATACCCGATGAACGAGGGCAGGATTACCTCAAGTAGGGGCTTGGATATCAGCTCGCAAGAGTATGAAAACCACTTTGTAGAAGAGCATGTCGCGTACAGCACCGCTCTACACTGCACACTGAAAGCTCGTGGCTCCTATCTGGTAGGTCCTATTGCTCGCTTTAATCTCAACTACGAAAAGCTATCACCCAGAGTACGACAACTGGCAGAAACGCTCAATTTTAAGGCGCCCTGCATTAACCCCTTCCAAAGCATCCTGGTCCGAAGCCTTGAAGTGCTCTACGCCTTCGATGAGGCGCTGCGTATTATAGGCGATTACGTAATGCCGGAAGAGCCTCACTTACACACCAAACCTAGGGCAGCCAGTGGATACGCCGCAACTGAAGCGCCGCGGGGGTTGTTGTACCACCGCTACGATATCGACAAGACAGGGAAAATATCCGCCGCAAAAATTGTTGCGCCCACTTCGCAAAACCAAAAGACCATCGAAGACGACCTGCGCCTTATGCTGCCGAGGTTCATGCATTTCCCCGAAGACAAACTGCGGGGCCTGTGTGAGCGGGCAATACGGAATTATGACCCTTGTATTTCCTGCTCCACTCATTTCCTGCAACTACATTTTAACGATGGGAATGCGGAAAAAACCTAACCCCTGGCTGCTGGTGAGCCTGGGAAACCCCCTGCGCAGCGACGACGGTGTGGGCCCATTTCTGCTGCAACGGCTGCGCCAACAGTTGGGTCATTCGGTGGAATACCTGGAAAGCGGTGGAGATATTTTACATTTACTGGCGCGATGGAAAGATCGATGGGTCTGTCTGGTGGATGCCATGATTAGCGACAGGCATACCGTAGGAGAGGTGATCTCACTGGATGGCTTGCAAGATCCCCTTTCTCCGTCGCTTTGTAGTACTTCGAGTCACGGGTTTGGTTTAGCGGAAGCAATAACAATGGGAAAGCTGATTGATTCTCTGCCCATACGACTGGATATTTTTGCCATCAACTCAGAGAACCTGGCGAAGGGCGAGAAGCTATCGCCAACAGTCGTCAAAGCTGCGCTTCAAGCGGAGCAACTTATCATTGCGCACCTGTCAGCAGTCAGTGGAGGCCCACAATGCACGAGCAGAGCCTGATTAAAAACCTGATCGACAAAATTCACGAACTTGCAATGGATGAGCCCGGCAAGCCCATCGGTGTGCGCTTGCGTCTGGGCGCCTTGGCCCATATCTCTGCCTCCCACCTTCGCGAGCATTTTGACAGGGAGATACTCGGCACGTCTCTTGAAGGGCTTAAGCTGGAGATAGATCAACTCACAGATATTAAGCATAAAGACGCACAGGAAATCATTTTGGAGAGTCTGAAATTCGAGGAGACCGATGGCCACTGAACGCCGCCATATTGAAATTGCCGGTTTGGTCCAAGGCGTCGGCTTCCGACCGTTTGTTTATCGGCAGGCAGAACATTTTCAGCTGAAAGGCTGGGTCGCCAATCACAGTGGTGGCTTGCATATTGAAGTTCAGGGAAACAGTAGAGAGATCGAGACTTTTATCGACAAGCTGTCTTCAGATAAACCACCTTATAGCCGTATTATCAGAATCGAATCACACCCGGTACCCCTGCAGGCGGAGTATGGCTTCCGTATATTACCAAGCGTGTGGGATTCCAGCTGTTCCACCCTGGTGCTGCCCGACCTGGCGCCCTGTGATGACTGCCTCAAAGAATTATCGGACCCTAAAAATCGCCGCTACGGCTACCCATTTATCAGCTGTACTCTCTGTGGCCCTCGCTACAGCATCATCGATAAACTGCCCTACGATCGCGCCAATACATCAATGCAACCGTTCCCGTTGTGCGGAAAATGTCTCGGCGAGTACAGAGATCCGCTGAATCGGCGCTTTCATTCGGAACCCAATGCCTGCCTGGAGTGCGGCCCGCAGTTGCGGTTGTGCTCTTCATCCGGGGACACTGTCGCCGACAGCGAACAGGCGCTGTACCGAGCCCTGGATGCCATCGCCAAGGGTAAAATTGTGGCGCTCAAAGGCGTGGGGGGATTTCAGTTATTGGCGGATGCTGTCAATGGCAATGCGCTGGCGGAGCTACGCCGACGCAAACGTCGCCCCCATAAGCCCTTCGCTCTCCTTTATGACGAATTAAAAAATGTGTGTCGGGATTGCTGTGTCTCGGACCTTGAAGCCAGACTCTTGTCCGCCAGGGAGAGGCCTATTGTTTTATTGGAAGCCAAGGATGAGTCCTGCACCTCCATACACCATTTGGTGGCTCCTAATCTCACAAATCTGGGGGTGATGCTCCCGGCGTCACCATTGCACTATTTGCTGGCACGACACTATGGAACCCCGCTGGTAGCCACCAGTGGCAATCTGGCCGAAGAACCCATTTGCACCGACAATGATGAGGCCTTTGAGCGCCTCGGTAAAATTGCTGACTGCTTCCTGGTCCACAGCCGACGTATCTTACGCCCCCTGGATGACTCAGTTCTCAGAGTCGTCAACAATCGGCCGCTAATGCTGCGCCGCGCCCGTGGCTATGCGCCATTGCCGATCACGTTGCCGCAGCACGCAGAAGATCGCAAACTTGGACGGGATACCTTGTTGGCACTCGGCGCAGATCTAAAAAACACAGTGGCCCTTTCTCATTCGGGATGGGCTTACCCAAGTCAGCATATTGGTGACTTGGGCAGCGCCAATAGCTTGAGTCACTTCAATCGCACTATCGGTGATCTCACCAATTTACAGCGCTGCCAGCCCGATAAGCTAATTCACGACCTGCACCCGGGATATACCTCCTACCGCTGGGCTCTGAAACAGAAGACAGCACGAATCGGGGTGCAGCACCATGTTGCGCACCTGTTCTCCTGTATGGCGGAGCACGCCCACTCCGGTCCAGCACTGGGAATTTGTTGGGATGGAACCGGTTACGACTGCAGCGGCGTAGTGCGCGGCGGTGAATTTTTACATTGGGATGGCCGCTCCCCGGTCACGCATCTGGCCAGTTTCCGTACTTTCCCGTTACCGGGAGGAGAGAAGGCTGTACGCGAGCCAAGGCGCTCAGCCGCTGGCCTCCTTTATGAAATATCAGGGTTTGTAGCGCTACAGCACCAAGACCTTAAGCGCTGCTTTACTCGCCGTGAACGCCAAAATCTGGTGACCATGTTGAAAGGGGAGATCAACAGCCCCCAGTGCAGCTCTGTCGGCCGCCTGTTCGACGCGGTATCTGCACTGCTGGGGCTGACAACCCGCATGAGTTTTGAAGGCCAAGCGGCGATGGCCTTGGAACAGTGCGCGCGGGGCGTTAGCTCTAAGGACAGTTATCCCTTTAACCTAGCCAAAAAAGACGGCCGCTGGGAACTGGATTGGGCACCTTGTATCAGCGCTTTGATTTATGACGAAAACAAATCATTGCCCCAGCGCGCAGCGGCCTTTCACAATACGCTCGCGCAGATGGCACTGGCCGTGGCTCTGAAACACGGGGAAAAAAATGTCTTTCTATCCGGCGGTGTTTTCCAGAATAAACGATTGACTGAAACGATAACCGCACTCTTACAAGCTCAGGGTTTTTCTGTCCATTGTCACAGTGAGGTACCCCCCAATGATGGCGGCATCGCTTTGGGGCAAATTCACTACGCCCACTGCATGCAGGCCGCAGGGCAACCATTGGGAGAGGTACCGCCCTAGTGTGCTTGGGAATACCGGGAAAGATAGAAACCATTCATAGCGCTTCTGAATATGAGCGAAGTGGCAAGGTATCCTTCGGCGGTATCAGTAAAGAAGTCAACTTGTCACTGGTGCCTGAAGCCGGAGTAGGGGACTACGTTATCGTTCATGTGGGCATTGCTATCAGTACCATTCGGAAAGAAGAGGCCAGCAAGGTCTTTAAGCTGCTCAAAACACTCGGTTAATAAAATTTGCGATGAAATACTTACAGGAGTATCGAAACGGAGACTGTATCCGTACTGTCGCAGCAGAGCTTGAAAAAACCAGCTCTCGGCCCTGGACGTTAATGGAAATTTGCGGCGGACAGACCCACGCGATTGCCAAATATGGCTTACAACAACTACTTCCACCGGGTATCCAACTGGTACACGGTCCCGGCTGCCCGGTTTGTGTTACTCCGCAAGAGATTATCGACGGGGCCATTACGATTGCGGCAATGCCCGACGTTATCTTCTGTTCTTATGGTGATATGTTACGGGTTCCAGGATCAGTGAGCGATCTGTTGCAGGTAAAAGCAGGCGGAGGCGATATCCGTATTATCTATTCTCCGCTACAGGCGCTACATTTGGCTGAACAGAACCCCAATAAGCAGGTCGTCTTCCTTGCCATTGGCTTTGAAACCACGGCAACAGCAAACGCCCTGACGCTGTCCCTGGCCAAGCAGAAAAGTTTGCACAACTTTTCTGCACTGATTTCCCAGTTCCTGGTAGCACCCGCCATTCGATCTATTTGTGCCCGCAAGGACTGCCAAATTCAGGGGTTTCTGGCTGCCGGACATGTTTGTGCCATAACAGGCTATGAGCAATATCATCAGCTGGCCGAAAACTACCATATCCCTATCGTAATCACCGGTTTTGAGCCTCTGGATATTATCGAGGGCGTGCTCAGATGCATTCGCCAATTGGAAGGGGGCCACTACCGAGTAGAGAATCAGTATCAACGTGCAGTAACTCAAGCGGGCAATCGAACGGCCCAAAGCCTATTGAAGACAGTATTTAAAATTTCAGCACAACACTGGCGAGGCATTGGGGAAATTCCAACCAGCGGTCTCATACTAAAAGAAGAATACGCAAGTTTTGATGCCGCTCGGCGATTCAATTTGCCGACCAGCAATCGCGCAGATAACCGAGGCTGCCTGAGTGGCGAAATACTGTTGGGGCTTAAAAAGCCCTGCGACTGTCCGCACTTCGCTCAAAAATGCCACCCGCAACAACCTTTGGGAGCACCGATGGTCTCGTCCGAGGGCGCCTGTGCGGCCTACTACCACTATCGAGATCAGGTAAGCGTCAATGGATCTGCACTGCCCAATTCTCCCAACCGATAACGATACTGTGCGCCTTGGCCACGGCAGTGGCGGCGCAATGACTCAGCGCCTACTGACCGATTATATTCAACCCCTGTTCAACAATACTTGGATATCACAGGCCCACGACAGCGCAACACTCCCATGGAACACGGATCGGCTGGTATTCACTACAGACTCTTTTGTTGTCACCCCATTATTCTTTCCCGGCGGCAATATCGGTGAGCTGGCCGTCTACGGCACCGTCAACGACCTGGCAATGGCCGGCGCCGAGCCCAAATTCCTGAGTTGCGGTTTAATTCTAGAGGAAGGGCTGCCGATGGTAACTCTGAAGCGGGTATTACAGTCAATGGCAAAGGCCGCACAGAGTACCGGTGTGATGCTCGTTACCGGCGATACCAAAGTCGTCGAGAGAGGCAAAGGTGATGGGATCTATATCAACACCAGCGGTGTCGGCCAGCAGATAAGTCAGTGGCCAATCGAACCCGGTCGTATCTGCCGGGGAGATGTAATTCTGTTATCCGGTGATATTGGCCGACACGGAATCGCTGTAATGGCCAGCCGGGAGGGATTGGAATTTGAAAGCAACCTGACAAGCGACTGCGCTCCACTTAACCGCGCCGTCGCTGAACTCATACAAGCTGGTGTCGAAATCCACTGCCTGCGAGATCTTACTCGCGGCGGTCTCGCAACAGCGCTGGTGGAGCTTGCCGAAAGCTGCGGTAAAACATTTTCTCTGGATGAAAGCCGTATTCCTGTCAGTGAAGCGGTGGAGGGTGCCTGTGAAATCTTGGGTTTGGACCCACTTTATGTAGCTAATGAAGGACGCTTTGTTGCCTTTGTCCCTGAGAGTTCTTCAAAACTGGCAACTTCAATTCTCCGTGGTACGGTAGCGGGGTCACTTTGCGAGATCATCGGCCGAGTTGGAGATGGGGACCATCCGCAAGTAGCCCTGAAGAACAGCCTTGGGTGCGATCGATTATTGCAACGATTGCCAGGGGAGCAGTTGCCCAGGATCTGTTAGCCGATAGAATCTTAAGCAGACAAATATAGTTTTCTGGAAAAAAAATGACAATCTCAACATCCCTGGCCCTATTTGTCTCAATGTCAGTTCTTGCTCTGATTCCTGGTCCCGGCGTATTGGCCGTAGTTTCCCGAACTCTCGCATTAGGATTGCGCCAGGGCCTGATTGCAGTAACGGGGATCGTTGCGGGCGACTATTTGTTTATCCTATTAGCATTATTTGGGATGAGCACATTAGCCGAGACCATGGGCAGTTTCTTTGTAATCATTAAGTATGCAGGTGCCGCCTTTCTTATTTGGCTCGGAGTGAACCTAATTTTCACTGGGTGTAAAGCGAAAGGACCATTAGATCAGGTGCAGACAATGCCCTCCAAATCCGGGGGCAATCTCTCAAGCTTCCTGCTGGGCTTGTTTACCACCATGGGTAATCCAAAAGCTATCCTCTTTTATGCAAGCTTTTTCCCCGCATTCCTCGATCTAACCCGCGTTACTTCTATTGATATCCTGGCTATCTTCACGGTAGCGACTCTATCCGTGGGCAGTGTCATGGCTGGCTATGCATACTTTGCCTTCAAGGCACAGTCGACGATTGGCAGGTCAAATAGGGGGGCCGCATTGAAGTATGGTTCCGGAGTTTTGTTGATTGGTAGCGGTATCTTTGTGGCTGTACGAGAATAGGTGAGAAAGTAGCAGTCTTTCATTCGACGAGAAAATAGCCCGCGCCTTCTATTTCAATTGAGCCATAGTCACTGTTACGACTAGCACAGCCGTGACATTAAATTTCCCGATAGCCCGACAAAGCAACGAGGCCAACGTGCATAGGTCCTGTTCTATTCCGTGATATCGCCCCACATAATATGGCCATCCGTGGAGGACTGAGATCAGTCATCAGCGAAGGCATCCTATCAGGCTGGAACCGATATATGTCATAAGCGAGGTGCGTTTTGTCGTAATTGTCCCGAACATGCCGCCAGCTAGGCGACTTCTATCTTTAGAAAGACAACAGTGGCGGGGTTATTGGTAGTGTTGAAGGAGGGTGCTATACCCCAACACTTCGGACAGTTTCATGCAGCTATAGCCCCATAGTCACTGTACCGCTCGT
>NZ_JALBWM010000104.1 GCF_023895975.1 Microbulbifer okhotskensis | reverse complement strand
AACGGTACAGTGACTACGGGGCTATAGCTGCATGAAACTGTCCGAAGTGTTGAAAGATATAAAACTTCTATTTCCAGCGTTAAAAACTGGAGCCGTTTCTGCTATAAACAATAATCGATTAATTACAACGGAAATATTTAAAAGTAGAATTTTTGGTATAACGCACCAATACCTGTCCTCCAGAATTTAGAGAGTAAACTTCCTCTGATCGCCAGGTTTCACCTTCACCCTGCATATTGAATATCAGATGAAGATTGCCATCACTTTGACTGGAGGACATCAATTGCCCTGATGATTCGGTAAATAGAACTCGATCACTCGCAAGAGTCATAGAATCAGCGGAGGAGGAAACACTGCAGGATTCCTGGTCTCCCGCCCAATGGCCTTGATACTTAGATGGTACTGCAGACATTGTGCAGGCCTGGATTAATCCTATTCCCAGCAACATAGAGAAAAAAGACAGAGATCTCATGCAAGTAATCCGATAGCAAATATAATAAAAATAAAGGATATAATAACCCTGCAGTATATCTAGTACCTAAGTCTCAAATAAATCTTGCCGTCGTTAAAAATTGTGAAGCAGTCATCAAACGACAAGTCACCTAAGGCCATGGAGGAACTTTCTTTATACCGATAAACGCTTCCGCCCCCAAAAAACAGCGAAAGCCCTCTGCAAATTACTGAATTGAACGGGAAATCGACGCTCTATATCAATTCCAGATGTATCGCCCGTCGAGGTAAGTGCCTCTCCAAAATTAGCGACACACACTATTTCTTACCAGTGCCCATAAGTTATAGACATCAGTTTAAAGAAATGAATAAGTTTCAATTAATCAAGAACCGAATTTCAATAAGTGATTTACTCGCTCGCTACAGACTCACCGTTGATAACTATAATCCCCATGGCTGGGCATTAATGTTTACACCTGATGGCTACTTCGGAAATGTATACCCTATGCTCAAGGGCAAAGAATAACTAGAACGCTATGCGGTAGTACACAGTACACAGGGTGTCGGTTATTACCTGCTCTCCCCTGCACAATATTTTGGGAGACGGACAATCTTCCTCAGGCAATGCGTCTACCGTGGTCGACCCTAGCTGGTTATCGTATGCACTAGCCGCTGAATATCGGGATTATTAGCTCAAGGTAGACGGCAACTGGCTATTTCAAAACCGATGCGCAAAGGAGTTTGGCCTACCGGAAGATCCTGCGTTTTCAGTTCTCAATGCCGACCCTGACACTCGTGCTCTGCTAACCCTAATATTGGATGAGTGGAATGACTTGGGTAAACCTTTATCAGAATAAACGCCCAATACAGAAATAAAACAAACCCTACAAAATACTCAAATCATACTGGTCAAATAGGGTTAATTTAATGCACGTAAAGGTACATCATCACGACGTCCAATTGATGCCCCCAATATCTTAACCAAAAATTCTGTGATAACTCCGGCAGTAAAACCCCAAATTTCATAATCACCATACATATAAGCAGGCAGATAAATCGCGCGATCATCAATGGTGACTTGATCGGTACGTATACGCGGGTCTGCAAGAAAAAAAGATAGAGGCACTCGAAATATCGCATCCAGCTCGCCGGGATTGGGCGACAACACAATATCTGGCGAGATTACCCCCACCCAGGGTGTCACATGAACTTGCCAACGGGTGGTGCGGGGCCACAGTGGGCCCAGCATACGCACAGCGTCCATAGGCAGGTCGACTTCCTCTTCCGCCTCGCGCAGGGCCGTATACTGAAGGGAGGGGTCGGTTGCGTCCCAGCGACCACCAGGAAAGGAGACTTCACCGGAATGAGTCGAAAGGTTGGCGGAGCGTTTAGTGAGGATCACCTGAGGGTCTGACTCATTAGTCAGCGCTATCAATACAGCGGCATGCCCCTGCAAGTTGGGCCCAATAGGAACCCGTGCCTCCAGCTCCTCAATTCTTTGGGCAATATTCTCTTCGATAATATCTAGCATAAACCTATGTCCCGCCCTGATGCTTTCAGGGACTCCCTAACTTTCATCATACCCATTTCCAGCGGCAACACCGAGCGATATGCCACAATATCCATTTGTGACTTAACACCCTACCACACCTCGTATATCTATCGCTTGAGTCAGCTCGACTCAGCCCCCCCCGGAGTGGAAGACGCCTCGCCTTTATTTGGCGTGTAGCCGCCTTTTAGCTTTTCTCTTACTGTTTGCACGAGCGCGTAATACACCGGCACCAGCAGCGTCGCAAATAAACTGGCCGCCAACATGCCGCCAAACACCACCAAGCCCAGTGAAACCCGGCTCACTGCGCCAGCGCCCGTGGCCACCAGCAGCGGTATCACCCCAAGAATAAATGACATGGCTGTCATCAATACAGCGCGAAAGCGCAGTCGGGTTGCCGATAGCGCAGCACTGACAATGGACTTGCCCTTATCGCGCTCTACACAGGCGAATTCCACTATCAGAATGGCGCTCTTTGCCGCCATACCAATAAGCAACACCAAACCAATTTGCGTATAGAGGTTATTAATTGACCCTGCGATGAACACTGTGAACATGGCGCCGCCAATAGCAATGGGCACGCATAAGAGGACAGCAAACGGGATAGTCCAACTTTCATATTGGGCCACCAAAAACAGGTAAACAAATATAACGGCCAAAGAGAACAGGATTGGGGCCAGATTACCCGAGGTGATCTCCTGCAGGCTGATGCCAGTCCACTCGTAGCCATAACCCTCAGGCAAATTTGACGCCATCTCCTCCATCGCATCCATTGCCTGACCACTGGAGTATCCCGACGCAGGTGCCCCATTAATCGTTACGCTGTTATACAGGTTGTAGCGAGTGATCGTTTGCGGGGCAACCACGGGGGTAATTGTCGATACTGAAGTCAGCGGCACCAAGCCACCACTTTTGGCTCGTACGTAGAAGCCGGTCAGATTTTCCTCTTCATCGCGAAACTGCGCATCTGCCTGGGCAATTACGCGGAATACCTTACCATAGAGATTAAAGTCATTGATGTAATAACCACCAAGGAAGGTTTGCAGGGTTAAATAGACATCGGGGAGAGGCACACCTAATACGTGCGCCTTTTCTTTATCAATTTTTAATTCCAACTGCGGAGTGGATGCCTGGAAACTGGTAAATGCCTGGGATATTTCCGATCGTTGATTGGCATTCCCCAGCAAATCAAATAAGACCTGTGACAGTTGGGTAATACTACGCCCCTGCAAATCTTCCAATACAAATTCAAAGCCACCGACGGTGCCTATCCCCGGCAACGGTGGAATGACAAACGGCATTACCTGGGCGTTGGGAATCGTCGCCAGTTTCTGCTGTACCCGCTTCATTATGGCAAACTGATGATCTTCTTTATTGGTGCGATCATCCCAGGGTTTAAGTACCGCAAACATCATTGCAGTGTTGGAGGAAACACTACTAGTCAATAGGTTATATCCCGGCACGCCAACCACATGGGCCATACCCGGCTCTTCCAATAAAATGTCGGTCACTTGATTAACAATTGGGCCAGTTCTTTCCAGTGACGATCCATCTGGCAACTGCACATGCAGCATAAAGGTACCCTGATCCTCATCGGGAATAAAACCAGTCGGGATACGGGTAAATAGTAAATAGCAAAACACTAGGATTAAGACAATTGAGGCAATACCGATCAGTGGAACTTTAATGCAGGCCTTTACCATAGCTACATAGAAGTTGGTCGAAACATCCAGGGACCTGTTAAAAAAACCAAAAATACCGCCTTTTTTTCCTCCCAAAACCTCCCCATCCTTACTCACGTTCAGAAGGCTGGCACACAATGCCGGGCTCAGGGTCAATGCGTTGAGGGAAGAGATAGCCACGGCCATAGAGATGGTTACCGCAAATTGCTGATACATTTTCCCGGTAATTCCCGGCATCAACATAACCGGTACAAAAACCGCAAATAGTACCAACGTCGTTGCGATAACTGGGCCGGTCACTTCACGCATTGATTCCAGCGCAGCCTCTTTTGATGAGAGCCCACCGGCCATTAATCGCTGAGTGTTTTCCACTACGATAATGGCATCGTCCACCACTATGCCTATCGCCAGAATCAAGGCAAACAGCGTAATCGTATTAATCGTCATACCAAATGCCAACATCATGGCAAAGGTACCTATCAGAGAAACTGGAATAGCGATGGCTGGAACTAACGTAGAGCGCCAGTCCTGCAGAAACAGGAATACCACCAGAATCACCAGAATCAGAGCAATGACCAGCGTTTCCACCACCTCTTTGATCGAAGCTTCCACAAAGAGCGTGGTATCGTAAAGCACCTCCGCTTTTAACCCAGCGGGAAAACGCTCAGACAGCTCTGCTACTTTTGCCTTGATTCCATCGGCCACTTCAATGGCATTCGCTTCCGGCAATTGATACACCCCCATCACCGCAGAGGCTTCATTATCCAACTGCCCGTAGGAGGAATAGGACTCACTGCCCAACTCCACTCGCGCTACATCCTTGATCTTCACCATGGCGCCGTCGGGTTTTGCCCGAATGGTGATATCTTCAAACTCACTAGGAGAAACGAGCCGCCCCTGCACCAAAATATTATATTGAAATTGCTGATCTTTACGGATAGGAGGAGCCCCTATCTGCCCGGCGGCCACCTGAATATTTTGTGCTTCTACCGCTGAAATTACATCCTGTGCTGTCACATCCAGCGACGCCATTCGGTTCGGATCAAGCCAGAGACGCATGGCATAATTACGGGAACCGAAAATGACAACACTACTCACCCCCAACACCCGCGCAAGCTCATCTTTCAAATATATTTCAGCGTAATTTGCCAGAAATAATTCATCAAATTCCTGCTCAGGGGAAAATAGGTTCACTACCAACAACAGGGTGGTGCTCTGTTTGGAGACCACCACACCATCCCGTTTTACATCTTCGGGCAATTGCGGGGTTGCCTGCTCCACCCGATTTTGTACATTGACCTGGGCAATGTCATCGTCGTAGCCGGGTTTAAAAGTGACGGTGAGGCTGTAAGAGCCATCGTTGCCACTGGTGGAGGACATATAGTCCATACCCTCTACACCATTCACCTGGGACTCAATCGGCACAGCGATACTGTCGCGCACAACCGCAGCGCTGGCACCGGCATAAGTGGTAGCCACATTGATCGTTGCCGGTGTGATTTCAGGAAATTGTGCTACCGGCAACTGTGGCAGGGAGAGTATTCCCGCAAGAGTAATCAAGATTGAGATAACAAAGGCGAAGCGCGGGCGCCGAATACAAAAAGCACTAATCATAAATGGCTACGGCGCTGCCAAATTATTTGTAATCATCTTCGGCTCCTGGGTAATCGGGTTTCTCCGGCGACATTTCACCGCTGTCCACCGGTAGTTTCCCTTCAACCGGTGTCTCTGCGTTGTTCTGTGGCGCTGAAGGTGTGTCCGCTCTCTCTGCAGGTGGCACTGGAGAGGCTTCTACATCGTAGGGATTCCTCGGCGTATTTTGAGGTGTAACCGGCTTATCAGCGACGACTCGCTGCAAGCCATTGACGATGACCGATTCACCCGCAGCAATTCCCCGGGTTACCGCCCACAGCTCTCCCTCCCGTTGTCCCAGGGTCAGGTAGCGCTTTTCGGCAATATTCTTTTTTCCCAATACAAATACATAGCGCCCCTGCATATCCTCCATTACCGCAGATTGCGGCACCAGTGGCCTCAAGGCTTCATTACCGGCAAAGACCCGTATTGACACCCGAGCGAATTGGCCCTGTACCAATAGTTTATCCGGATTTGAAAACAACGCGCGGACGGCTACAGACCCTGTATTCGGATCGATCTGGTTGTCGATAAATACAATCTTGCCTTGAGAGGGATAATAATTACCGTCCGGCAGCTCGATACGTACATCTAAACGGGTAGGATTCAATCCCTCCCGCTGTCTTCGTTGAGTGTCCATCTGCACCGCAAAGAGCTGCTCTTCAGGCACCTCAAACAGTACATAAATGGGATCCATTTTTACGATCGTGGTAAGAGGGTCTGAATTGGGGCCTACGAGGGAGCCGACAGTAAAACCTGTGCGGCCAATACGGCCAGTCAGAGGCGCATAAATTTTTGTATAGGAGAGATCCAGTTCGGCACTTTGTACCTTGGCACGATTGGCATCAACTTGTGATCCAGTCTCCTCGAAGGTGCCCTTCAGTTCATCCATTTGTACTTGACTGATAGCACCAGTAGCAACGAGCCGGCGGCCCCGTCGGAAGTTTCGCTCTGCGACCCTAAGCGACGCTTGGGACTGTTCTAAAGTGGCCCGCTGGTTATCCAATTCCGCAATAAAAGGACGAGGATCAATTTCGAATAAGAGCTGCCCTTTTTCAACCGTATCCCCCTCTTTAAAATTGCGGCTCTCTATATACCCTTGCACCCGTGGGCGCACCTGATATTCATCGGTCGCTTCCACTCTGCCAACAAACTCATAGCGAGGAATAACAGGCTCCTCTCTCACCACCAAAATTTCCACTGGTGGGGGGGGCGGCGCCTTTTCCTGCTTGTCTTTACCGCCACAGGCGCAAAGAGCAACAAGCGCTACACTGATTAGTAAAATACGCGCCATTGCAGGTTAGACACCGCCTTTGCAGATCCACTTCACTAACAACTATAGGCGTCAACGGGCCCGGAGGCTGGCGCTAAAATTTCGCATGGGTATACTGACGCCATGAAATTTTGCAGCCAATGCGGCAGTAGTGCCGTAACACTCTCGATCCCTAAAGGGGATGACCGTCCGCGCCACCTTTGTGGCAGTTGTGGCACCATCTACTATATCAATCCCCGCGTCATTGTCGGCGTGCTGCCCTATGTCGGTGACAAAGTCATGCTCTGCAAGCGTGCCATTCAGCCCCGACTGGGACTTTGGACCCTACCCGCTGGGTTTATGGAGAACGGCGAAAGCAGTGAAGAGGGCGCCCTCCGCGAATCCTGGGAAGAAGCACGGGCCAGCATCCGCGTGGACGATCTCTACTCCGTCTACGATATCCCTCATATCAATCAGGTTTATATGCTGTACCGGGGTGAACTCACAGATATGAATTTTGGACCGGGCCCCGAGTCTCTGGAAGTGGAACTGTTTCGCGAAGAAGAGATCCCCTGGAAAGAAATCGCCTTTCCGATAATGCAGCGCACATTGGAACACTACTTTGAGGATACCCGCCTCGGTCTTTACCAGCTGCACCGCGGAGTGATCAACCGCAAGCTGTAGCTGCTAGTATCGGCTCACAAATCCATTCAATGACTCTGCAATAAAAGGAGGTTTGCATGAAATATCTTCCAATGCTCGGTGCCTTATTGCTGGTTGGAATTGGCCTGCCCATGATTCTACCGGGTCCGGGCGGTCAGCCCATTATGTCGCCAGCCGACTGGCTACCAGAAAAACCCGACTTTTCCGCGATTCGCGAAACCAGTGAACGCGCCATCCAGAGCCTGCGTGAAGGGTCACAAGAATCCGCCGCAAAACTTGAAAGGCTAGCCGCTTCCAGAGGACTTATGCCGCAACAAGACGCGACAAAGCAAACAACCGAAGTATTCACTTGGAAGGATGGAGATGGAAACTGGCACTTTTCTGATACCGTGCCGGAGGGATTGGATTCGCATGTGCGCATTCACCGGGTTAAACCAATAAATTCCCTCCCCGCCTCAGCACCTATTGAGCTTCAGCCCAAGCAAATTCAACAGGCCGGTCAAGCACCAGCATCGGAGCTGCCCAGCCAGCAAACCAGTCTCTCTGAATTACTGGACGATGTAAAAGCGATAGAGCAAATAAGCCGCAAGCGGCAGGAAGTACTCGACGGCCTCTAGTCAATGGAGAGCAAACGGGATTAATTTTGGGCCGCAGGGTTACAGCGAGAGTCCAACAGCCATAAATCAAAGGCGGGCTCCTCATAGGGATGCGCGGCCCGCATCGCAGCAAGAGCTGCTTCTACCAGCTCATCGGTACAGACCATTTCTACGCGGTACTCCGCCACCATTTCCACTTGTCCCGACTCACCCATAAATGGCTGACTGCCATCCAGCGGACGAAACTGCCCGGTACCCAGTATCTGCCAACAGCAACTATCGTAATCGCCAATGCGCCCGGCCCCGGCATTAAAAAGTGCCTGCTTTACCGCTTCCAGGTGGGACTCGGGAATATAAATACAGAGCTTATACATAATTTATTTTCCTTAAGTATCACTACATAAACAAAGAGGCCTTATAGGCCCCTGTATTTACACTGGAACAGAATAACTTTTTTAAAATAGCATGGTCATCAATTTGCGCTGGTACTGAGTGGCAATCGGATCACCGGCACCGAGACTTTTAACAATATCCAGGAAAGCCTGTTTAGCTGCACCACCGGCAAAATTCATATCCTTGCGCAAAATATCCAGTAACAGTTGCAGCGCCTCTTCATGACGGCTGGCCTGGCTGTACTGTAGTGCCAGCTGGTAAGCGGAATCGCTGTCTTGCGGTTTTTTCTCCAACGCCTGTTGCAGCGCTTGAATTTCCGGCGTCTCCGCAGCCTGCTGTTTTAAGTCGAGCTGTGCCATCAGCTGCTGGTATTCCGCATCCTGATCAGCCAACAGGATTTTGCCCAAAACCGTTTCCGCCTCTTGCACGCGATTCTGATCGAGGGATGTTGCCGCCAGTTGTTTAGCGATATCGGTGCGCTCAGAGGATTCTGTATAAGCCTGGCGCAACAGGGGCAACGCTTCAGCGGCTTTGTCTTCAGCGATCAAAGCCTGCGCCTGCTGTAGTTTTATATCCCAGGGCTTGGGCAGGTATTTGTCCAGCATTTCGCGTATTTGCGTCTCTGGTTGCACCCCGGCAAAGCCATCTACAGGTTGGCCGTCTTTCAAAATCATAACAGTGGGCAAACTGCGCACACCCAACTGGCCGGCCAGCATTTGCTCGGTGTCGGCATTGACCTTAGCCAACAAAAATTGGCCGGCATACTCATTCGCCAGTTTCTCCAATAGCGGCATCAACTGTTTACACGGCTCGCACCAGTCCGCCCAGAAGTCCACAACTACGGGACGCTTCATAGACTCTTCAATTAGATTTTGCTGGGCGTTCTCTGCCGTTACATCGACGATAAATTCGTTCACAACTTCTCCTGACTCAAATCTGGTATTTTCTTTGTCGGTACCTGGAAGCCACTAGCGGTAGAGCACTTCGGTACCGTAAGCCAGCTCAAGGGATTTACGCTCCATCTTGCGCAGCCCTTTCACCACCAAACCGTACGAGCGGTCTAGCATCCGCTCAATTTCATAATCCGGCACTGTGCCATCCAATAACACGGTATTCCAGTGCTTCTTGTTCATATGGTAACCCGGAATAACACCGGGGAAGATATCCCGCAATGCCTGGGCCTCATCGGGATCACACTTTAAATTGCTGGCATCTACCCCGCGGTAGCAACTCAAGGTTGCAAACATGCGCCCTTTGACTTTGAACACCGCCACATCCGGGCCAAAGGGGAAGTCCTCTATAGCCTCCGGGCGCGACAGTATGTACTCCCTCAGGATACTTTTCTGCATAGGGCTTCAGTTGCTACCAGTCCAGGGATGAAGGCAGGCGCGGCGAAGACAATAACCTGGCAAAGCGCTGCCAGCGCTCAGCATTACTGTGGCTACCCCGCTCGACATAATCTGCCACCAATTTCTTGCCCCAATTATAATTAATGACATAGGCACCGTAAGCATCGACAAAATCTTTTCTCTGTGCCGCCTTGGCCGGGCTCATCAGGGTGTACTTCTCAAACAGTGTGGGCACCTGCTCTGCCTTGATCTCACCATCAATATATTGGCGTGCTATTTCATTTCCAGCAAAGCCCAGCTGATCCACCAAAGCCATCACCCGCTCATACTTTTCTGCCGTCTTTGGCTCCAGCCCGGCCAGAGGGTAGAGCACCTCCATTTCGAAACGGGTTTTTTCCTCATCCGGGAAGGCCAGGTCAATACCATAGTTAGCACTTCCTTCGGCAATCAGTGACTGCGGACTAAATAGCGGGTACACGCTGTATTCCACCCAGCCACGCCCTCGTACCAGGGCCTGCTCTAACAGGGCATTGTAGGTGTGATGGCCCGGATACCCCTCGTGACAACCCAGATCTATAGCCCGATCTATAGTGATCGGCAGACCCCGGTTTACCTGAATCAAACTGTGGGCGCCGCCCTTATACCAGTTGTAACCACTCCAAGGTTTATCACTGACATATTCCAGGATAAAAGTCTCTTTATCCGGCAATGGAATAAATTTCTTAGTCCGCAATCGGCACGCTTCGATCGCGGCATCAAAAACGACCTGCAATCGATCTGCTGGGATTTCATACCCATGCCGGAACTTGGCAACTCGGCTACTTAAAGGCTCACTCCCAGGCAACAGTAGCTCCAACTCATCCAACAGGGGGTTAAAACTGGCTAGATCCTGCTTGGGGGGCTTAGTGTCATAGAGTGCTCTGGCCTCTTTGGCAAAGTTCCGAGGCATACCACCAGCCAGTCCGTGGGCATGGGCCACAAGAGCCGCTAACTGAGTCTTCAGATAGTGACGTCGCAGATTGTCAATACTGCCATCCCCGAGCGTTACGCTCGGTAATTGCTTTAACAGTGACTCACCCCGCTCGGTAATATCTGCGGGACTCGACTGGCTTTGGGAGGCAATTTCGCGTAAAGCTGCAGGACCGTAATAGGCATCCACATAGCTGTCGTCGTGATTGCCAAGCTCCAGCACCAACTGGACATATTCTTTTGCGAGCTTATCCATTGCACTGTCTCCACTTCGGCTATCGGGAACCATCGCCTTAACGGCTTCGTGCACCGCTGTAGCTGTTCTTCCATCATTCGCTTGCTGAGCATCACAAGCCACCATCAGCAGGAATACAACAAGCGCCGAAAGCACCTGTACTCCAGATTTCAATCGCATAACTTTTACTTCCTTATCACCTTGCCGGAAGGGGGGCGGAATTTTGTAAGAAATTGGGCCCCTCCAGAACAGCGGGGCCCAGGTGCTAAACAGAATTTCCGTCAGCTCAGCTCTGACGACTGGGACGCTGCTCACCGCCCCCCGCATGCGGCGAGTCATGCTCGCCCTCGTTCAGTGGCTCACCTTCTTCATGAATTTCAAATTCATCTGCCACCGGCGCCTTGCGTAGCACCAAAAATCCAGCCAGCCCAGCAATCACGGAGGCCAACAAGATACCGGCCTTGGCCTGGATCAGCAGCTCGTAGTCAGAGCTGAAGGCCAGCTCCGCAATAAAGATCGACATGGTAAAGCCAATGCCACCCAGCAGCGCCACACCGACAATATGTTGGAAATTAGCCGACTTAGGCAGCTTACCCCAGCCCAGCCTCCAACCGATCCAGGTGGCCCCCACGATCCCTACCAGCTTGCCAATCACCAGCCCCGCAATCACCCCAAGAGTGACGGGGTTAATCACCGCCGACGAACTGGTAAAACTGTCAAACGGAATACCTGCATTGGCCAGGGCAAAAATGGGAATCACCAGAAAACCCACCGGCATATGCAAACGGGTTTCCATCCGCTGCAGAGGAGACTGCGCCAAATTGACTCCGTTTCCGAGCGCCATTACACGGGCGCGCAGTGCATCATTGGCAATAATCTTGTCACCGGGACGGAAGCAGCGGTCGAAGCTACGGATAATATCTTTTACAAAGGTACTGAACGCCACCGGGTCATATTTGGGTTTTGCCGGCAATGCCATTGCAGTGATTACACCGGCGATAGTTGCATGTACGCCAGCCAGGTAGAACTCGTACCAGAGCAAAACGCCGACAAATACATAGGCAGGAGAACGGCGAACCCCCGCTGCTTTCAACAGCCACATAATGACGATTAAACAGCCCGCCGCAATCAGCGCAGCGACATTTACCTGCTCGGTATACCAGATAGCAATAACCAGAATCGCGCCCAGGTCATCCACAATTGCCAGAGCAACCAAGAAGGTCACCACGGCGCGTGGCACCCGATTACCCAATAAAGCAATACAGCCAACCGCGAAAGCAATATCCGTCGCCATGGGGATACCCCAGCCGCGCTCACCGCCCCCCCCGACATTAAAAGAGGCGTAGATCAGGGCTGGCACCACCATTCCGCCTATAGCTGCCATAACCGGCAGTACTGCCTGGCGCAGGTCGGACAACTCCCCCACCATAAACTCTCGTTTTAATTCCAGGCCTACCAGAAAAAAGAAGATCGCCATCAGACCGTCATTGATCCAGTGGTGTACCGATAGGGAGAACTCCCAGTCACCAGCACTGAGGCCGATAGGCATATGTAACAGATGCTTATAGGCCTCCTGCAAAGGCGAGTTGGCAATAATCAATGCCGCCAATGCAGAGAGCATCAGCAAAATACCACTGCTGCTTTGGCGATGGATAAATTCTTCAAAGGGTGTCACAAGGCGGCCAAATGCCCCCTCGAGTGGCGCTTCAAAAACCTTCCCTTTGCGAATCTTGAACTTATCCAAAACGCTTTTTGCCATCAGCTGACATCCTCCTAACTTAAGATTAGCCCTACTAATTATGGGGCCACACTTCTACCTATGGGAGCCAGAGGTTAGCATGAGCACTGTATTCTTAACCATATAAACAGGATTGCGGTACAAAACATGACCAGACTGGATCAACTGCTCGTAGAGAGAAAACTGGCCAACTCCCGCACCCATGCAAAAAAGCTAATAGAGGCAGGCAGGGTCATGTTATCAGGGGGCGGCCCACTGCAGCCCGCACGCAAAGCCGCACAAACCGTGCCCGAAGATTCTGCTCTAGAAGTGACTCCCCTGCCGGAGGACCAATATGTCTCCCGTGCAGGCCTGAAGCTGGCCGCTATTCTCGACCAAACCGGCCTCAACCCCATCGGTTGGCACATTCTCGATGTGGGCTGTTCGACGGGAGGTTTTAGTGACTGCCTACTTCAACGTGGCGCGGAATCTGTTGTTGGTGTCGACGTAGGGCGAGATCAACTGGCGCAGAAATTAAAGGAAGATGCTCGCATGCATCTTTTTGAAGGGGTCAATGCCCGCCATTTACAAGCCTCCCAGATTACTCCCTTTGCCGACAGGGGTTTTGACGCTATTGTGATGGATGTCTCTTTTATTTCCCAGACACTGATACTGCCGCAATTACCCGCACTACTGAAACCCAGCGGACAACTATTAACCTTGGTCAAACCCCAATTCGAGGTTGGTCAGGAAGGGATCGGCAAAGGCGGCCTGGTTCGCGGCAGCCAATATTACCCGCAGGTGCGCGAGCGTATTATCGGCTTATGCGAAGAGCTGGGGCTGGAAGTGAAGAAATATATTGACAGCCCCATTAAGGGTGGAGATGGCAACCGGGAATTTTTGCTATGGGCCACTCCCCGCCCACTCTAATCTGCGTTCATTCAGGAACATTAAACCTGACCGAAACCTCTTTGCTGAACTTTTGATAGCCCTTACCGACAAGGGCTATTAAACAATTTATCACCATTTTCATCTTATTTTATCGAAAAAAACAATATCAGCCTTTACTCACAATAAAAGATACCACACCGGCTAATATCCACAAAAAACCAATTCCACCAACATTTGAATGTGACCTCAACCCACACTTAACAATAGTTCTTTCTATACATCACTAATCCCACGCAATCCCGTAGTACCGCAGATTTATACTGCGCGCTCAAACACTATCAAAGATAATCATAATAAAAGGCTAATTATCTTAGCTACCCTTTCCTCTGCGATCCAAGCTGCGCTATTCACCAATTATCAAGTCATAGACGGTGACACCGTCCACGGCTGTGTTGATAACGCATTTGTAAAAATACGCCTTAATTGTATTGATGTTCCAGAAACCAACGCCAACACTCAACCTTACGGCCATAAGACCATCCAAGTGCTGGGCTACCTGTTGTCATTTGGAGATATTGACTTCGAATCTACGGGTAAGGACATTTAGGGACGAGAAACAGTCTGCCTCTATATTAATGGGCACCTCATAAATCAGGAGCTGGTTCCAAGGCGCGCCGCTTAGAATTACGGATATTACTGTGGTAGCGAGTTTGAACAGGAACAGGCGTTTGCCTACGACTACGGCCTGGGATTATGGAGTAATTCCGAGGCCATAGACTCCTACTGCGTTCGCAAAAACATTGACTACGATCACTACTATTACAATCCAGAATAAAACCTAACTCTAGACAATTAAACCCCTACAACTGCTGAATTTAAGTATGAAATTAATTTTAATTCGGCAATCTCTGCCATATGACAACACTTCGGACAGTTTCATGCAGCTATAGCCCCATAGTCACTGTACCGCT
>NZ_JALBWM010000103.1 GCF_023895975.1 Microbulbifer okhotskensis | reverse complement strand
GACACAGAGTCACTAGGGGGTAGTGACACAGAGTCACCCAGAACCAGTCACTCTTCTGAACCAGTCAATGAACCTAATACTTCCCCGAAAAAATCTTCAGGGAAAAAAACGGTGAAGGCCACGGATGATGATTACCGCCTGGCAAACCTAATTCTCGATGGTGTTCGTCGGCTCCAGCCAAATTTTAAAACCCCCAACCTGGATGCCTGGGCAAACGACTGCCGAAAAATTCGCGAGCTGGATAACCGAACACCAGCAGAGATTGCCCACGTTTTCAATTGGGCTAACCGTGATGACTTCTGGCAAACCAATATTCTCAGCCCGGCCAAATTGCGCAAACAGTTCGACCAGCTGCAAATCAAGGCCAACCAATGCAAGGGAAGTGCACATGAAAACCGTTACCCAGGCGCTGGCAACCAGCTCCAGCAGCAACACGCGCAACTCAACGCCGCCTTCGCTAGAGCCTCGGCACGAGAAGTTAATGCTGGCCCTCTGGAAGCGAATGACCCAGCTGTACGGCCACAAATGGACATCACAGCACAGGCTGTATGACTCCGAAGAGGCAGAGCGTAACGGGGTCTACAGCGAAGACTTCATGCTCTGGGCCCGCAAGACCCGCAACCTCAGCGACAAGGATTGGGCAAGAGGGATGGAAAACATCGAGTATCGCAACACTGAGGCTGCTCGAAACGATGAAACAAGCTGGCCACCAAACTACGCAGAGTTTTTGGGTTTTTGCCTCCCGGCTCCAGGTAGTGCGGCACACAAAGATTTTAAACCCCTAGCTCTACCAGACAAAAACGCCCAGGTGCGAGCTCGCAAAAGCGGTGAAAGCGAACTGGCAAAAATGCGGGGAATGTTCGATCTGTGAACGAGGAAGCCGAAGAGGTTTTAGAGGGTGAATACATCCCTCGAGAAGAATCCACCAGTCAGCCAACACTGGCGGAAGAGCTGGAAGACACCACTTGGTAAACCCAAAACATCACGGAGCGATAACGATGTCAGTAATCACTATTTCAGAAGCTATCAAGCGTATTTCTCAGACCGACCCAAGCAGCGCGCTTGCAGTTTTTCAAACGGAGCACCCGCGCCGCGTCAATGTAGTCTTTGCCAATACGGTTTGGACACAAAAGTGCATAGCGCGCGGTACTTGGGATTTCTTGGGCGAGTTCCATCGAGAGAATTTACCCGAGGCCCTGGGGGCGCTAGACGAATATGCCGAGAACATGAGGGACGTCGCGTGATGAATGAGCCAGCCCCAACCAAAACGGTTTTCTACCTGGAATTCTTTCTGTGGATGGTGGCGGTTGGCTCAGGTGTTTGGTTTTTGATTGGGTTGGAGTAGGGGGGGGAGGTGATGGCTGATCAAGTTACTACACATACTGAACTAGTTAATCGCGCAGAACGCTGGCTCAAGTCTCAAGGATGTGGTGTCGCCTTCCGTGATGAGTTCAGAGCGACTACCCATACTGGTGAGCAGCCTGACGCAATTGGTTGGCGTGATGGTTTGTCGCTGCTTATTGAGTGCAAGGTTAGCCGCTCCGACTTCCTTGCTGATAAGCGTAAAAAATTCCGGCAAGACCCAGCCCAAGGTATGGGTGATTGGCGGTTTTATATGTGTCCGCCTAATGTAATCCGTATCGATGATTTACCGGAAGGGTGGGGTCTTCTATACGCACTGCCTAAGCAAATTAAGAAGGTTCACGGTTATCCAGGCAATTGTGGCTGGTGGCATAAGAAGCCATTTGAGGGTCACAAGCGAGCAGAGACGCAAATGATGTATTCAGCTCTACGCCGAATGGAGGTGCGGGGGCATCTTAAAGAGATTTATGAAGGGGTGCCAACGCTGGAGGTGGTTAGCAAATGCCAGACTCCGTAGTAGTTAATAGCGCAAACACTCTTCAAGGTTTTCTTGTCCGTGCTGAGAGCCTATTTAAGCAGCATAAGCATCTACGTTTTTCTTGGCGCATAGGAAGGGACCGCAGCCTCGAGCAAAACAGAATGTTTTTCGAGCTGTATCAACGCATAGGTCATCAGCTCTACGGAAATGATACCGATTTAGCTAGGGCTGAGTGCAAATTAACTATCGGAGTTCCGATACTTCTGCTTGGAGATAAAGACCCGGAATTTACCGAGGTCTACAACAGATATCTCCGAGGATACAAGTTCAGCTATGAAGATAAGTTGCAAATTGTTCGCCTGCTAACTGTGACCTCTCGAATGACTGTGAAGCAAGGTCAAGAGTACATAGATTCGATACTGAATCAGTACACCTTGAAGGGGGTTGATTTTGGGCCACTGAATGACTTCGGATGCAATTGATGGCCATCAAATACCGTAAATGTAAAGTGTGCAAAACCCGCTGTAATGTACTGCACGGCATAGTTAACGGGTTAGATTTCGTCTGTTGTATCGACCACCTTGTTGATTTGGGATTTCAGCGAGTAGAGAAGCAAAAGAAGCTTGAAGCCAAAAAATTCAAATCTGAAACCAGGGCCCGTAAAAGGGCATTAAAAACTGATTCTCAAATCATGGATGAGGCCCAGCGCTCAATAAATGCCTATGTGCGCGAGAGGGATAGAGGCAAGCCTTGCCCCTCCTGCAATCGCCCGGAGCATGAAATAGAAGTGGAGCAGGGTTGGAAAGTCGGCGGGGCTTGGGATGCTGGCCATTTCCGCTCAAGGGGTGCCGCTGGCCACCTGAGATTCAATCTCTGGAATATTCACCGGCAGTGCAAAAGCTGTAATGCGGGTTCTGCCAAATACGCCCATAAAGCGGAGACCGTAGCCGTGCAATACGAACTTAATCTGAGGGAGAGAATAGGTAATCGCCGAGTTGACTGGCTAAAAAATAATAACGGAATCCGGAGATTTAACCGGGAGTATTGCGAAAGGATTAAACGAATATTCAATAGAAAAAGACGGTTATTACAAAAGCGGAGGGAGTGCATCGCATGAGCCTTTTAGAATTCGCAAAAACTGAGGGAGAGAAGCGGAAGTGCCGCGCGTTTGAGGAGTGTGGCAGTGTTAATGCAGCTGCGCGCAAACTGGGAATAACGCATCCTCCTGTGTCCCGCACTATCACAGAGCTGAAAAGGCGGCAAGCCCTGAAAGACGGCAGCCAGCACTTAAACCATCAGAAGGTGCCTGAAGGTTTCGAAATCAAAGGGGCAAGTATTTACTTCCCCAAGACAGAAACCACCCCGGCATTCTGGCTGAAGAATCAGCAGGACATTCAGAAGCAGCAGGTAGCCATGGAGGCATTTGCTCAGACTTATATCGAAGACCTGCCGCCCATAGAGACTCCCGTAGAGCCTCAAGGTGATTTGGATACAGACACTATTCCCTGGATACAGATTGGAGACGGCCATTTAGGGATGCTCGCCCATGAGGCAGAAGTGGGCCATAACTTTGACCTGAAAATAGCAGAGCGAGAGTTAGTCACCGCCATTGAAATCTTGGTAGACCGCGCACCGAATTGTGAGCGTTGTGTTATTCAGGATTTAGGGGATATGACCCATTACGAGACCTTCAGTGCTAAAACGGAATCATCAGGCCATGACCTGGATTTCGATAGCCGCTATCAGCGCATGATTCACACCTATGCCCGAGTGATGCGCAGCATAGTTGAAAAGGCCCTCAGCAAATTCAAATACGTGGATGTGATAGTCAACCAGGGCAACCACAGTCGAAGCAATGACGTATGGATGCGGGTTTTTCTCAAGCATGTTTACCACCACACCGACCGCTTACGGGTTTTGGATAACGCCTCATTTTCATTCCCTACCGCATGGGCAATACCTTTGTGATGTGCCACCACAGTGACAAGTGCAAGCCGGCACAGCTTGCTCAGGTAATGGCCACAGACTTCAACCAGGATTGGGGCGAGGCCAGCTATCGCTATATCGATATAGGCCACATCCACCACCGTATGGTTGCGAAAGAGCATCCAGGGGTAACCATAGAAAGCTGGAACCAGCTGGCCCCGGCTGACAAATATGCCCATGACGGAGGATGGCGCAGCCGCTCTTGCCTCACTGTTGTACTTAGGTCGAAAACCTATGGGGAGAAAGGGCGAATCACTTTAACTGCGGAAGAGGTAAAGGACCGTATCGATAGCTTGGAGCCAGGCACTACCAGCGCCCGGCGTCGTGAAGTTTATACCGTGTGAGGAGAGCAATCATGACTGAAGCGATGGAGCGTGACCCGAACGGCAAAGACCAGCATGAACCTGGGGCGAAATGTGACGAGGGGAAAATCATGGCCGGGGTTCTTGATGATTTCTCCCTGGCATTAATGGCGGTTGCCGAGGTGGGAACATTCGGGGCAAATAAATATACCCGGGGCGGCTGGCAGCAAGTACCCAATGGCAGGCAGCGTTATCGCGATGCGTTGTGGCGCCACCACCTGAAAGAGCGGCACGAAACAAAAGACCCTGAAACGGGGCTGTTACACAAGGCTCATAAAGCTTGGAATGCGCTGGCTGAATTAGAGCTAGAGCTAAGGCAGGACCGGCTTATGCGCATAGGTGCCCAAAACCGAACAAAAAGAGAGAGAGCTTAAAAGATGCCTAAGTTTAGAAAAAAGCCGGTTGTAATTGAAGCCTCGCAGTGGTTTGAGAATGGCGACCACCCAGAAGATTATCAGGAAGATATTGGATGCGCTTTAAGTGATAAGGTAGTTAGCACAGAGCGGCAGCGCCAGTTGGGGTTTGAAGGGCAGGTCGTCAGGTATTACCGCCATCCCCACGTACCAGGAGAAAGGTCTTGCGAGCATTGCGGTATTGCCATGGCCAAGCACGGATGGATTGACACTCTCGAAGGTGGACACACCGCTTGCCCGGGGGACTGGATAATTACTGGAGTGCAAGGTGAACGGTATCCATGTAAGTCGGACATTTTCCAGCAGACATACGAGCCAGTGGAGGGTGACCAATGCCAGAAATAGCAATACGCGAACTCTTGTGGGAATGGTCCCGAGCCTATCCGGAGAGGGCTGGTGATTCGGTATCCTGGCCCCGTATGTCTGCATTCAGTCGGGAAATGGTATCAGGGAACAGAGAGAGCCCAGAACCGATAAATGAAAGGCGCGCAGAGCTTACTGATGCGGCCGTGCTTGCATATCTGAATGCAGTGAGCCGCCGCCGGGACCAATTCAATGCAGAGCTTGAGAGATTGGTATTTTGGTTGCGGTATTACCACCGATGGGAATTGCAGGACGTGGCCAGGACAATCAGGAAGTCTAAGGCCAGCACTAAGACGCTTTGCAGAATGATCGAAAGCACAATCGAAATGGCATGTTTACTTAGAGCGAGGGCAGCATGAAAGGCATATCAATATTTAATGCAGATTATTTAGTTAAGGAATACAACTGCAATACAGTGGTAGAGGGGCGGTGGGTCATGGCTCGACCCGTAGGTGCGACCAGTCTGCGATTCAGATTAAAAAGCGCCTGGCAAGTCTTCACAGGTAAGGCGGACGTTCTTCTATGGACCAAGCAATAACTGGCGTTATATACAACTGTTTTTTAATACAGTACTTGCTTGACGGCTAGCCGTGAAATAGATAATATAAGGTAAGCTGTCGAGTTGTATGTGCGACAGTGGATCATCCTTCTTAACCGGCCCCCAAGCCGGTTTTTTTATGCCTGAAATTTGAGACTCCCCCGGGAAAATCATGCTCACATTAACGCGATTTGCTTATGGCTCAGAAGCAACTCTGGGCCGGCTACGTGTCGGTGATCGTACTTTCTATACCGTAGAACGCCCATGGCTAGGTAATAAGCCATTCGAGAGCTGTATACCGGAGGGGGTTTATCGGTGTGATCCGTACAGCTCCGCTAAATACCCCAATGTATGGGAGCTGCAAGAAGTTCCAGGTCGTTCAAAAATCCTGATGCATACGGCTAACTATGCCTCTGATGTTCAAGGCTGTATTGGCATTGGGACGACCCAAGCCCCTGGCGGCTGGTGGGTGATTCAATCGCGCAAAGCCATGCAGGAATTGCGGGACATGTTGCCGCCAGAGTTTGAATTAAACGTCACTCACTTCATGCCGGAGTACCCATGATTTCAGCCATATCAAATCTATTCGGCAAAGTCATAGATAAGGCGTTCCCAGATAAGACAGAAGCCAACCGCCTAAAAGCTCAAGTTGATTCGCAGCTGATTGCGATGGATATGGCAGAACTGCAATCAGCTACCCAAGTAATCACAGCAGAGGCATCAGGGGAGTCATGGCTACAGAGAAACTGGCGGCCAGTAACGATGCTCACATTTGTAGGGCTCATTGTTGCCCATTGGGTAGGGTGGACGGCCGAAAACCTAAGCGAGGACCAAACCCTGGCCCTGCTGGAGATAGTAAAAGTCGGCCTTGGTGGTTATGTCGTGGGGCGCAGCGCTGAGAAAGCAGCTAAGGCTTGGAAGCAATCATGACCCTACACGATGCAATGCGGGAGATACCCGATAAGGCCAGTTATATGACTGCTGTAGGCGCTGGTACTTTTGCCGGCTGGCTCGCTGATAACTGGCTCGGTCTTGTGGGTGTGTTTATAGCTGCATTAGGCCTAGCAGTGAATTGGTATTACTCACACCAGCGGCACAAGTTGATGAAAGAACAGCACGATGACAAAGCGGAATCACAATAACCTCACTGAGAAGTGGCAAGTCTTTGCTGATTCCTACTTGGGGGATAAAAACCTAAACGCAACAAAGGCTTACAGGTTAGCTTACCCAAATGCGGCTCAGCGCAGCGCAGAGGTAGAAGCTGCAAAGCTCCTGAGAAAACCTGAGGTGGCAAATTACATCGAGAAAGCCCAACGGGCACGCTCTGAGCGCACCCAAATCAATGCAGATTATGTTTTAAGTCGCCTGGTTGAGATCGACCAGATGGATGTTCTCGATATTCTCAACGATGACGGTTCACTGAAGCCTATCAGCGAGTGGCCCAAGGTCTGGCGGCAATATCTGGCAGGCATGGACCTTGCCGAACTCTGGGAAGGCCGAGATGATAAGCGCAAGACGGTTGGTGTACTTAAGAAAATCAAATGGCCGGACAAACTCAAAAATCTGGAACTCCTCGGCAAACACATTGGAGTTCAGGCATTCCGAGATAGGGTGAATCATGAGGGGGAGCTAGTCGATGAGATGGCAACCCTCATGCAGCAAATCAGCGATGGCGCTACCCCATGATTTGGTCACCAATCTCAAGAATAGAGACTGGCGACTAAACAACCTCTATTGGATTAAGGACAAGCGGGGCAAGAAAGTTAAGTTTCGGATGAACCCGGAGCAGCGCGAGTACTACGAGAATCACCATACTCGAAACATCATCCTCAAGGCGCGCCAACTTGGGTTCACTACTGAACAGTGCATTATCCAACTTGATTGCGCGTTGTTTGAGTCTGGCGCCTGTGCACTGATAGCGCACAACCTGGATGATGCAAAGCGGTTATTTCGAGAGAAGGTTAAATACGCATACGACCAATTGCCGGATGTTATCAAGGCGGCGAACCCGGCCAGAAACGACCGGGCGGGAGAATTGGTGTTTCAGAATGGTGGCTCGATGACCGTCAGCACCTCATTCAGGGGTGGCACTCTCAGAAAGCTGCATGTTTCAGAGTTCGGGAAAATATGCGCTAAGTATCCGGACAAAGCTCGAGAGATTGTCACGGGTGCGTTTGAGGCGGTTTCCATTGATTGTGATGTCACTATCGAATCGACCGCAGAAGGCCGGCAGGGGTATTTCTTCGATTACTGCCAGTCATCGGAGAAGCTACACAGTCAAGGGGCAAGCCTAACGGCCCTGGACTGGAAGTTCTTTTTCTACCCCTGGTGGAAAAACCCAGAATATTCACTTTCGGGGGCTTTGTCTGTCCCTGAACGATTCGAAAAGTACTTTGCCGAACTCGAAAGCAAGCAGGGCATCAACCTAACCGACGCGCAAAAGCTCTGGTACATCACCAAAGAGAAAACGCTAGGTGATGACATCAAGCGGGAGTACCCATCATTCCCCGCTGAGGCCTTCCAGCAATCTATTCAAGGCGCTTACTACTCACGGCAGTTCCAGCGGCTCTACAAAGAGGGGCGGATAGGCTCGCTGCCTGATAACTCACATTTACCGGTTTACACCTTCTGGGATATCGGGGTTGGTGATTCGACCTCTATCTGGTTTGTGCGCGTGGTGGGTGATGAGTACCACGTGATTGATTATTACGAGAACAGCGGCGAAGGCATAGCTCACTACATGAAGGTGCTGAAAGAGCGCGGCTACAACTATGCCGAACACTGGGCGCCTCACGATATCGATAACCGGGACTTCAGTGGGAACGGCAAATCCCGCCGGGAAATGGCCCGTGAAGGCTACGAGATAGACGGTGAGACATACAGCCTGAACTTCAATGTTGCACCGCATGGCAGTGTTGACGGCGGTATTGAGTCTGTTCGTGAGGTTTTGCCTAAGTGTGTTTTCGATCAAGAGAAGTGCGACCAGGGCATCAAGTGCTTGGAGAGCTACCGCAAAGAGTGGGATGACAAGAACGGCTGCTGGAAAGATCGACCGCTGCACGACTGGTCCAGCCACGGCTCTGACGCATTCCGTTACTTCGCAGTTTCAGTGAAGAACATCCGCACTATGGCAATGAGTATCAACATGGGAATGGCCTACTAATGGCAAATGACGTTACTTATCAGCGCGACGACTTCACCAAGGCGCTGCCAGACTGGACGCTGGTTGATGATATCTGTGCGGGTGAGCGGGTTATTAAATCCAAGGGCACCACCTATCTGCCCATGCCCAATCCAAAAGACCAGAGTGAAGCAAATAGAGCTCGCTATCAGCAGTACACAGACAGGGCAGTTTTCTATAACGCAACCGGTCGCACGTTGCAGGGCCTGGTTGGTGCCGTATTTCGTCGAGCGCCAACAGTAGATATCCCGGCAGGCTTGGAGTACCTGACCAGTGATGCCAATGGCAGCGGGGTAAGTATTTATCAGCAGTCCCAATCGGTGGTCTCTGCCGTATTGAAGTCTGGCCGGCGCGGCCTACTGGTGGATTACCCCAAAACCGAAGGGCAAACCTCTAAGGCTGAACAGCAAGCCGGATTAGTGCGCGCATCGATTGTGAGCTACCCAGCGAATCAGATTATCAACTGGCGAACCGTTAGGGTTGGCGGTGTGCACCGGCTGGGACTGGTTGTTATCCGTGAAAGCTATGAAGAGGTAACTTCAGATAGTTTCGGCATAGAAGAGAAAACACAGTACCGCGCACTCAAGCTGATTGATGGCCGCTACACAGTAGAAATCTGGCGTGGTGGTGATACGGGTACTTGGGTTATTCACGATTCCTATATGCCGTTGGATGGGACAGGTCAGCACTGGAAGGTTATCCCGTTCACCTTTGTCGGCGCCGAGAACAATGACCAGAGCATTGATCGATCGCCACTGCTGGACCTGGCAAACCTAAACAAAGCCCATTATCGCAACTCGGCAGATTATGAGGATTCGGCATTCTTCGTTGGCCAGGCCCAGCCGTGGATTTCCGGGTTGACCGAAAACTGGCGTGACCACATGGAAAAGCAGGGCATCTATATTGGCTCGCGCTCTCCCATCCTGCTCCCTGATGGTGGTGCCTTTGGGTTTGCTCAGGTTGAACCGAACACCCTGGTCAAAGAGGCGATGGATCAGAAAGAGAAGCAAATGGTCGCCTTGGGTGCTCGGCTGATTGAGCGCGGTTCAGCAGTAAAGACGGCCACTGAAGCTCAGGCCGAAAATGAATCAGAGCACTCGGTTTTATCTCTGGTCGCCGAGAACGTCAGCGAGGCCTACACCCAGGCTATTCAATGGGCGGCACAGTTCCAGAATGTGCAGGTTGAAACGGAATACAAGCTTAATCAGGACTTTGCCGAATCCAATCTTGATGCGCAGATGCTCACCGCCCTGGTGAATGCCTGGCAGTCTGGCCGCTTACCAAGTTCAGATCTATGGGCGAATCTCCGCAAGCATGGGGTTATCAATGCCGAGAAGACTGATGAGGTAATTCGTGAGGAACTGGGAGGCGAGGAACCTGGGCCAGGGTTAAACGATGAGTGAAGCTCTTGCTACCTCAACCACTCGCCACGCCGTTTACCTGGAGCGGCTGAAGTCTGGTGAGGTAAATCAGTTTGCGGCCTTTCTGCAGCAGATGGACCGCTCTATAAAGCAGCGCCTATCAAGTCACGATTTAACCGAGTTTTCCCGCGCAAGGTTGGAGCGGCTGCTTACTGTAGTTGATAACGACCTGGCCAAGATATTCAGCAAGTATTACGACCAGCTTGCTGGCCATTTACTGGATTTAGCTGAATATGAATCAGAGTTCGAGGTTCGCAATTTACAGGCTGCGCTGATTGTCGGAGTTGAGACGGTAATTCCTGCGCCGGCACAGGTCAGGGCCGCCGTACTCTCCACGCCGCTCTCAGTGCGTGGCCCTGATGGTGGGCAGCTAATTGAGCCATTTATAAGGGGTTGGACCAGTAGCGAACGAAAGCGGGTTACCGGGGCTATACGGCAGGGTTTCTTCGAGGGGCAAACAACTCTCCAGATTATTCGTAACATCCGGGGATCCAAAGCTAACAAATACCGCGACGGCATCTTGGCGATAACACAGCGCAATGCCGATGCAGTAGTCCGAACAGCGATTGCCCACACGGCTACCATGGCGCGGATGGAGACGCTGCAGAACAATGCCGATTTGCTAGAAGGCATGCGCTGGGTATCTACTTTGGATAGCCGTACATCAACTCAATGCCGCAGCCTGGATAATGAGGTGTTTCCCCTCGACAAAGGGCCGCGCCCACCAGTTCACATACGCTGCCGCAGTACAGTTATTGCGGTCCTGAAGGAAAAGTACCGAGCACTAAGCGAAGGAGCTACCCGGGCCAGTAAGGATGGCTATGTCGATGCTGGATTGACTTATTACCTATGGCTCCAGAAGCAGCCGTTGAGTTTCATACAGGATGCCATTGGCCCAACTCGGGCAAAACTCCTCCTCAATGGCGGGCTATCGGCAGAGCGATTTGCAGCGCTAAATCTGGGGCGGAATTTTAAGCCCTTGACCCTGGAAGAGATGAAGTTGAAAGAGCCCATCGCATTTAAGAAAGCGGAGATCCAATGAATATATCTATCAAGCCTATTGAAAAGTTCACTGTAGAAGTTGACGGGGTTGCTATCGGGGAGTTTGAAAAAGTTTCGTCATGGGAGGGGTTTATCAAGCTGCAAAATCCCAAGGGATATATTATTGCTGCTGATAACTCCACACCTTTCACAGAGATAATGGGAGGAATCTTTGGTGATATTTTTGGCTCGAGGACGGAAACATTCCAGGTTTTAAAAGCTAGCGAAAACCTTATCCCCAGCTAAGCGGATAACTTATTTACCTATAACTGGCTCGCTTCGGCGGGCCTTTTTTGTATCTGCCGTTTACTCGGCAAGTCTTAGGGGCTGTGCCCCGAAAAAAGGAGCAGTGCTCAAATGTTAAAGAAGCGTATCAGTGACCTTAGTGAGGTCGAAGAGCAGTATCGCGGCCTCTATGAGAAAAGTGGTGATGGTTATGCCCTGAAAATTGAGGGCGATGAAGAAGACCGTTATCGAGCCAAGCACGAAGAAGCAGAGCGACATCGCAAAGCAGCTGAGAAAAAGGTCAGTGACCTGGAAGCTAGCATAGGCGAACTGCAAAACAGCTTGGATGATTTAAAGAACGGCAAGCACCGTGAGAGTGGTGACATCGAAGCCCTGGAAAAGAGCTGGCAGGAGAAGTATGACCGGCTCAATGCTGAAAAAGATGGAGTCATTGAAGAGCGTGACAATTGGCTGAAGGAGCAGATGGTTACCAGCGTGGCTAGTGGTGTTGCCTCTGAAATAGCGGTGCAAGGTAGTGCAAAAGCACTGATGCTGAATTTGGAAAGCCGTCTTTCAATGGAGGTCCGTGACGGGAAACCGACCACTGTAGTACTGGATGCCAATGGCAAGCCAAGTGCGATGACAGTGGAGGAACTAAAAGCTGAATTCTCTAACGATCCGGCCTTTGCGCCGCTAATTGTTGGAAGTAAAGCCTCCGGCGGCGGTGCTGCTGGTGGTGGGGGAGGCGGTGCCTCCAAGAAGTTTTCGGAAATGTCCGAAAAAGAACGTGTGGAGCTGTATCGAAACAACCCCGAAACCTATCGGCAGTTGCGAGATGCAGGTTAATCGCCAATTTACAGGTTAAAAACTCATGGCACTTACTCAACTATCCGATGTAGTTATTCCGGAAGTGTATTCTGACTATCAGGCCGAAAATGGGCCAGAAAAAACAGTCTTCTTTCAGTCTGGTGTTGCAGTCCGCAATGCAATGCTGGACCAGAAAGCGAACTCTGGCGGTGAAACGCTTAATGTCCCTTTCTGGAAAGACCTGGATGCTTCTGTCGAGCCTAACTACAGCACTGATAATCCTGCCCAGAATGCTTCGCCGCAAAAAGTTGTTGCGGGTAAACAAGTCGCACGTATGGCTTATATCAACCAGGGGTATAGCTCTGCTGACCTGTCTGGTGAAATTGCTGGCTCCGATCCGATGCAGCGTGTTCGCAATCGATTCGGCACTTACTGGATGCGCCAGTGGCAGCGCCGAGTTATTCCCGCTCTAAATGGCATCCTCGCAGATAACGTCGCCAGTGACGATGCGGATATGGTCGAGGATATCGCTATCGATGATGGCAATAACGCAGGCGCAAGCAATGTGTTTAGCCGTACAGCCTTTACCGGTGCAGCATTTACCCTCGGCGACCGGTTTGAGTCCACGTCTGCTATCGGTGTCCACTCGATGGTTTATAAGCGCATGGTGGACAATGATGATGTGGAGTTTGTGTCAGATTCTCAGGGAGATCTCACAATTCCTACCTTCCTTGGTCGCCGTGTCATTGTTGATGATGGCATGCCGGTTGTTCCTGGTGGTACCAGCGGATTTAAATATACCTCTGTCCTATTTGGTGGGGGCGCAATTGGTTATGGCGAAGGCCAAGCCAAAGTGCCGGTAGAGCTGGAGCGTGAAGCAAGCTCGGGTAATGGCGGCGGTATAGAAACTCTATGGGAGCGTAATAGCTGGCTGATACATCCGCTTGGCTTCAAGTGGCTGGAGGCTAGCGTGTCCGGTGAAAGTCCAAGCTGGGCAGAACTGGCCATGGCTGGCAACTGGGACCGCGTAGTTGATCGCAAAAACGTACCCCTGGCATTCCTAATCACCAACGGCTAATCCGTGCCGGGGAATTGCCCCGGTTTTCCTGGAGACATCCATGCCCAGCATTAAAGAACTACTGGCCAGCGCCAGACAAATTGACACTGGCATCGCCACAAAAGCAAAAGAAGTAACAATTGCCGCCTCTAAATCTCTATCAGCTGTCGAACCCCCTATGAGTCCTGTTACAGTTATTCAGGATGATGAAGAGGGTTTTGTTGTCGAGTTGGAGGGCATCCAATTCACACCTGCACGAAACCAAGTGCGTGAAGATGGGACCCTCACATCTGGGGGCTTTAAGGCTTTTGAATCTGCTAAATCTGAGCTTGCAGGCGAATAACCCATGGCCCTGACGATAGAAGACGGCACAGGCTCTAATTCGAGTGCCAACAGCTATGCCAGCGTGCAAGACTTGCGCGACTATGCAGGTGCGCGTGGAGTAGACCTGTCTGCATTATCGGATGCTGAGTGTGAGCCGCTTCTTATCCGGGCTATGGATTTCTTGGAAAGCAAGCGAGACCGGTACAAAGGGTACATCTCAACGCAAGGCCAGCCCTTACAGTGGCCTCGCGCTGATGCCTGGGGAATTTCCTATCCGGATGCACTTTTCCCAAGCGATGAGATTCCGCGTGAGTTGGTGTACGCGCAATTGGCCCTGGCTATTGAGGCACGGGATAACGATTTACAACCCAACCGATTGCCAACCGATACCGGGCCGGTCATTAAAGAGCGTGTCGAAGGGGCGGTAGATGTAGCCTATGCCGCGCCTGTACAACAGCAGTTTACCCCCGCTTTTGCCAAAGTTGATGCGTTGCTTGCGCCACTCCTGAAAAACAACGGGCTTTTCCTAGTCCGGACATAATCTATGAGCGACTTCTACAACCGTATGGCCGATACGGCTCTACGGCTTATTGCGCGTTTTGGTTCTGAGCAGACCCTCCATGACGTTATTCCAGGTGTATCTGATCCGGTAACCGGGCAAAACTCAGGTGATACCCCAATAGAGCAACCTGTCCAAGTGATTCTGCAGGACTACAACCTTAAAGAATCCGGGATGATGTATGCAGAAGGGCAGAGTATTCAGCGCGGCGATAAAAAATTGATCATTGCTGCAGCTGG
>NZ_JALBWM010000102.1 GCF_023895975.1 Microbulbifer okhotskensis | reverse complement strand
TTTTTCCGGCGACCCGTGAGGCTCAAGGCCTGCTCCGAATCCCTGCAAGGTCGTTCCCTTCCTTGCTTTGAGTGGCGCGCATTATAACGTCGACACTTCTTTTTGCAAGCACTTCTGAAAACTTTTTGAAGTGCTTCGGCCCTCAATCCTGAAAGCCTTTAAATGGCGGTGAGAGAGGGATTCGAACCCTCGATGAGTGTTAACCCATACGCCCTTAGCAGGGGCGCGCCTTCAGCCACTCGGCCATCTCACCGTGCAATCTCTCGCCAGAAATTCTGACTCACCCCTTAACCTCAGAGGACTTCTCCGCCGATCAAGTTATTTACTTGCTCGTTCAAAGTGGGCGGCATAATACCAACGGCTCGGTAAAAATCAATGGTGAATCAATAACTTTTTGCACTTTCTTCTCTTCTCGAACAGGAATTGGGCAACACGTTCAAAAAAAAGACTTTTCCGCCAGCCTCGGCGGTGAAAATATCTACAGTGCAAATTAAAAAAGGCCGGAGACCCGGCCTTTTTTAGGGAACAGTTTCACTACTCGCTGCCACCCTCCTCAGAGGATTGCTTTTCACGCTGGATACGCTGATAAATTTCTTCGCGGTGTACGGCGACCTCCTTCGGCGCATTGACACCAATACGCACCTGATTACCCTTCACCCCCAGCACGGTAACCGTAACATTGTCGCCAACCATCAGCGTTTCGCCAATTCGGCGGGTTAAAATCAACATTACCTACTTCTCCTTGATCATCCTGTGATAAAGAGCAGCCGGCGTTCCCCTGGAACTGCTCTTACTTGGTCATCATAACCGGATGGCGGTGCATAAAAGGTCAAAAACTACCCATCACACTATTCAGTATTGACCAGTCGAACAAAATCTCAACAGGTTGCAAGCTGCGTCGAGCAACTGAATGGTAATAAGGTGCTTTATCCGCCAGTTGGCCGGCTAAAATATCTTGTTATCTCTCTTTTTCTGAGAGCTCAAACTCACTGTGAAGAGCCCGTACAGCAAGCTCTAAGTAGCGCTCATCAATAATCACCGAGATTTTGATCTCCGAGGTGGTGATCATCTGAATATTGATGTTGTCCTCACCCAGAGCGTTAAACATGCGACTGGCTACATTTGCGTGTGAGCGCATACCTACGCCCACAATAGAAACCTTCGCAATCTTGTCGTCTGTGATCACTTCACGGGCACCAAGTTCCGCAGAGGCGCGCTCCAAGACTTCGCGAGCTTTGCTCAAATCGTTGCGGTGCACCGTGAAAGTAAAGTCAGTCGTCCCATCAACTGCGCTGATATTTTGGACAATTACATCCACTTCTATGTTATCGCCGCCAACTGGCGCTAAAATTCGGCAAGCAACCCCAGGAGTATCTGGCACTCCGCGAATTGTCAATTTTGCTTCGTCACGATTAAACGCAATACCGGATACGACAGGCTGTTCCATATCGTTATCTTCCTCATCCAGACTAATCAGAGTTCCATTGCCCTCTTCAAAAGTTGAGAGAACGCGCAGGGGGACCTTGTATTTACCGGCGAACTCGACAGCACGGATCTGCAGGACTTTAGAGCCAAGACTGGCCATCTCCAGCATTTCCTCAAAAGTGATGCGATCGAGCCTTCGAGCGCTGTCGACCACCCGCGGATCCGTGGTATAAACCCCATCTACATCCGTATAAATCTGGCACTCTGTGGCATCAAGCGCCGCCGCCAGGGCAACGCCTGTCGTGTCAGAGCCGCCGCGCCCCAAGGTTGTGATATTTCCATCATCATCAACACCCTGAAACCCCGCCACTACAATGACTTTGCCATCGTCCAGGTCCACACGCATTCGCTCCACATCAATGCTCTGAATACGAGCTTTGGTGTGGGCATTATCCGTAAGAATTTTGACCTGGCCGCCGGTGTAGGAGCAGGCATCGTAGCCGCGCTTCTTCAGCGCCATGCTCAAGAGGGCGATAGTGACCTGCTCTCCTGTTGAAACCAGTACATCCAACTCTCTGGGGTCGGGTTTTTCTTGAATCTGATAGGCAAGATCAATCAAGCGATTGGTTTCACCACTCATAGCCGACAACACAACGACCATGCCATGACCCTGAGCGCGAAACGCGGCGACCTTATCGGCAACAGCTTCAATACGCTCAATAGAGCCAACTGAAGTACCGCCGTATTTCTGCACGAACAAACTCATACTTATTGTGTTTCCCTTGCTCCACAACAAGCGCACCCCCAGCCCTAACTCGTGCAGGCGCGCACTTAATCACCAAATTTCAGTGAAATCAACTTAACAGCCAATACGGGCTGTTAAGTTGGCCAAAACTCACTGGCTCAGAGACTGTTCAACCCAGGCTGGCACTTCCTGCAACATAGCAGCTAGCGCCGATACATCCGCCCCCCCCCCTTGAGCCATATCGCTGCGGCCACCGCCTTTGCCGCCCAATTTACCGGCAGCAAACCGCATCAAATCACCTGCGGAAAGTCGATCGGTCAAGTCCTTGGTTACCGCTGCAACCAGGGCGACCTTTTCATCTCCCGGAGCGGCCAACAAAACAACGCCACTGCCCAGCTTGTTTTTCATTTGATCGGCCAGATCCCTCAGCGACTTGGCATCGGCATCTTCAATAGAGATCGCAAGTAATTTAAAGCCGGCTATTTCAACCGCCCGGGCTGATAGGTCGCCACCAGCGCCACTGGCGAGTTTGGCTTTAAGTTGGGCGATCTCTTTCTCCAGCTTGCGGTTATTAAGTAGCAGTTGCTCTACTTTATCGGCCAGTAATTCCGGCCGAGCCTTAAGCAGGGCGGAAACATGCTCCAGGCGCTGTTGGGCCTGGTCGAACAGGGATAGCGCATGGGCGCCGGTGACCGCTTCGATTCGGCGCTGGCCGGAAGCGATACCGCTTTCGCCCACAATGCGTATCAGGCCAATATCGCCTGTGCGCTTAACATGGATACCACCGCAGAGCTCAACGGAAAAAGCGCCGCCATCGGTTTTACCCATTGATAGAACACGCACTGTGTCGCCGTATTTTTCATCAAACAGCGCCATTGCCCCCATAGACTTGGCGGAATCGATATCCGTTTCATGAGTTTCAACTGGAGAGTTGGCTCGGATCTGGCTATTCACCAGAGACTCAATCGCGTGCAGCTGCTTGGCAGTAACCGCTTCCGGGTGAGAGAAGTCAAAACGCAAGCGCTCGGAATCCACCAGAGAGCCTTTCTGAGTGACGTGCTCACCCAATACTTTGCGCAAAGCGGCATGCAATAAATGAGTTGCCGAATGATTCAGAGCCGTAGATTGACGCACATCAGCAGATACCCCCGCTGCCAGTGCTTCTCCAACCGCTAGTCTTCCCTGCAGCAGCTTTCCGCTATGCATGTAGTGCGCGCCTTGCTTGGTACAATCGCGAACTTCGAAACGGGCGCCGCCGCCAGTACTCAGATAACCGCTATCGCCCACCTGACCGCCGGACTCTGCATAAAATGGCGTACAGTCCATCACAATAGCGCCATCTTCACCTTTCTCTAAGCGCTCAACCTGCTCGCCGTTTTTGACAATAGCCACCACTTTGCCTTCCGCTTCTGTGGTGCTATAGCCAAGAAATTCAGTAGCGCCATCCAGCTCAAGGATATCGGTGTAGTCCTGCTTAAACTTGCCAGCCGCACGGGCTCTCTGCCGCTGTGCCTCCATCGCCGCTTCATAACCCGCCATATCCAGAGACAAATCGCGCTCGCGGGCAATATCCTGGGTCAGATCGGTAGGAAAACCGTAAGTGTCGTGCAGTGTAAACACCAACTCACCGGGAATTTCACTGCCTTCGAGGGAATCCAGGGCCTCTTCCAGCAGGGCCATACCCTTGTCCAGAGTTTTGGCAAACTGCTCTTCCTCTTTGCGCAACGCCTGCTCAATAACCTGCTGCTTCTCACGCAGTTCGGGATAGGCGTCTCCCATCTGCTCGGCCAGCGCTTCCACCAGCTTGTAGAAGAAGACCTCTTGATGCCCCAACTTGTGCCCGTGACGAACTGCACGACGAACAATACGGCGCAGTACAAATCCACGCCCTTCATTGGAGGGCATAACCCCATCGGCAATCAGGAATGAGCAGGAGCGAATATGGTCGGCGATAACCCGCAGGGATTTTTCTTCCAGATTACTACAGCCGACAACTTCAGCCGTCGCTTTGAGCAACGCCTGGAACAGGTCAATCTCGTAGTTGGAATGCACGCCCTGCATCACAGCGGCGATGCGTTCCAGTCCCATACCGGTATCCACCGAGGGTTTGGGGAGTGAATGCAGCTCACCATCCGCTGTGCGCTCATACTGCATAAATACCAGGTTCCAGATTTCGATATAGCGATCGAGATCATCATTTTCGGAGCCGGGAGGACCACCGGGCACATCGGCACCATGGTCGTAGAAAATTTCAGAGCTGGGGCCGCAGGGACCGGTATCGCCCATTTGCCAGAAGTTGTCCTCATCAAGGCGGGAGAATCGCTCAGCGCTCACCCCCATTTCCTTCAGCCAAATATCGGCAGCCTCATCGTCGCTTACGTGCACCGTTACCCAAAGGCGTTCTTCTGGAAGATTCAAGGTCTTGGTCAGAAACTCCCAGGCAAAGCGAATCGCCTCACGCTTGAAATAGTCACCAAAACTGAAGTTGCCCAACATTTCAAAAAACGTGTGGTGGCGCGCGGTATAACCGACATTCTCCAGATCGTTATGCTTGCCTCCAGCACGAACACAACGCTGCGAGCTGGTCGCTCGGTTGTATGAGCGTTTTTCCTGGCCGAGGAAAGTTTCCTTAAACTGCACCATGCCGGCATTGGTGAACAGCAGGGTTGGGTCATTGCCTGGAACCAGAGAGCTCGAAGGCACTACTGTATGGTCCTGCCCAGCAAAATAATTCAGAAAGGCGTCGCGAATCTGTGCGCTTTTCATCCGGCGTAATTCCACTTCGTTAGTTGAGTTTGATTTGATTGACGCCAGTGATACGACGTCACGCCTGTTCCACTACTACATTAACCCTTGCTCGGGCATCTTTTTTTGAGCTAGTAAGTGGACATGCAGATGAAATACGGTCTGCCCTGCACTTCGACCGTTATTAATCACCAGTCGATAGCCGTCCAGCCCCAGCTTGCGCCCAAGCTCTGCTGCGACCCATATCAAATGGCCGAGCAGGGATTTGTCTTCGCTTTGAGCGTCGGACAAATTGGTCAGGGGTTTGCGTGGAATAATGAGGAGATGGGTCGGCGCTTGTGGCGCACGATCCTCAATAACGACACACTGGTCGTCCTCGTAGGTTATCTCAGCAGGGATATCTCCCGAGATAATTTGACTGAAAACGCTGGGTTCACCCATAGGTTTACTTTTCCAGCTTTTCCTCAGCTGTTAGCTGCCGCGCTTCGGACTCCAGCATCACCGGTATACCATCCCGTACCGGATAGGCCAGACCGCTAGCCTTACAGACCAACTCCTGTGCGTCTTCCCGATACTCAAGCGGTGCTTTGCTCACCGGACACACTAATAGGCTCAGCAACTTCTTATCCATGTTCCACCCCACTTATTTCCCCTGGCAATACTTCCGAGGGGCAAAAATGACCGCATATCATACAATGCTTTATACGCTTTTTCACGGTATTCACGATAGCTTCTGCTGCGCTATTTTCAGACCCTGCACTTTTTACCCTTGCGCGACAGCGCCGCGCTCAACGGGCACCGAGCTGAGGTGGCTGAGTAATAACTCGCGCGCTATCCGCCCCTCTTCCACCTCATTAAATACTTCGTGGTATGACCTTGGGAAACAGTGCAACTGCTTATCTTTTGAAGCAATTTTCAAAAACCAGGCCCGGCTAATTGACTCATCCACCAAGTGATCCGTTTCGGGCAACAGCATCAAGCAGGGCATTAGCAGGCTACCGAGGCGACCGAAAAGGAACTCGCGCTCACGTATAAAGGTCTCAAACCACCTTAAAGAAATACCGTGATGGACCAGTTTATCATTGGAAAAGGCTGCGACTATTTCAGGGTTTCGGGATACCCATTGATCTTTGATTTGGCTGGATAAAACCAAACGCGGAAACCAGCGGGCCGCTTGCAGTGCCAACCACAGCAGAAGCCCACTGGGTTCATGTTTCCCGCGAAACCCAGGGGCTGACAATACCAAGCTATCAATCGCAGCAAAACGAATAGCACAGCCACAAGCGATAACCGCCCCCATACTATGTCCCAGCAAATGTACACCGATGTCAGGATTCCCACTGTTCACCAGCGCAACAAACTCGTGCAGATCCTGGCTATAAAAAGCAAAGTCCTCAATATGGCCGCGCTTACCCCCCGATAAGCCATGCCCATAGTGGTCCAGCGCATAAACACTATATCCAGCGCGATTGAGATCTGCGGCCAAGTCGCTGTAACGGCCACTATGTTCCCCCAATCCATGAGAGACCACCACGATTGCCGAAGCACCTTCGACCCACCAGCGCCGGTAGTGCAGGGTCACCCCCCGTGTGACAAATTCCATTGCTACTCCGCTTTATAATTATTACTGTAGTAATAGACAGCTGAAGAAGGCCTTCCCTGCCCTTTTTAGTTGTGTTTAGGATCCGATCTCAAATCAAACTTAAACACGCGTGATCCGCACCCCCTCTGAGAGGCGTCGAAAAGCCATCTAATGACTACTCCAGGGTTTCGCGGTATTTCCCCAGCATTGCCAGATGATTCATTCGCGACCGTTTCAATAGCGCTTCCTGCGCCGCCACCACATTCTCTGCACGCCCCTGCCAAGCAGAGAGTGCCGACTCCTGTAGTGCACGGCCATAGGAAAACCCGAGCTGCCAAGGGCCACCCCCCTGTTGGTTCATTGCATTGAGGTTGGCAGTAGCTTCCTCAGGCCCCTGCCCCCCAGATAGGAAATTAATAGAGGGTACCGCCGCAGGTACCGTTCGCCGCAAACTACGCAGTGTATATTCAGCCACCTGCTCAGGACCTGCAGCCTCCGCCTCCGAACCCGGTATCACCATGCTGGGCTTAAGCAACATCAACTCAAGTATGACGCCATGCTGGTGGAGTGCGTGGAATACTGAGTGCCAAACCCGCTCGTTTACCGCAGCGCTGCGCTCAATATCGTGGCCGCCGTCCATCAAGACTTCAGGCTCCACAATAGGCACAACGCCTTCGGCTTGACAAACGGCCGCATAGCGAGCGAGCACTTCAGCATTGGCCGTGAGCCCCAGACGAGTGGGATTGTGGTGCCCGATCGGATATACCTCGCGCCATTTGGCAAAGCGGGCACCCTGCTCTTGATAACTCCGCAAGCGCTCCGCCAAACCATCCAACCCATAAGTGATCATATCGCCATCGGCCCCGGGCAAAGGCCCTTTGCCCTTATCCACCTTAATCCCAGGCAATATCCCTTGAGCGGCAGCGACCTCGGGTAGAAACTGGCCACTGGCATCCTTTTGCCCCAAGGTCTCCTCAAATAAAATGACGCCGCTGATACATTCACCCAGCCCCTTGCAGGACAGCAGCGCCGTCCGGTAGTTGCGCCGATTTTCCTCGGTGGGCTCCACCCCTATCGACGCAAAGCGCTTGGCGATAGTCCCGTTACTCTCATCCGCAGCGAGAATCCCTCTATGACCGTCAAGCAAGGCGGCAACCGTTTCTTGCAATCTGTTGATCTGTGACATTTCAACGCCTCCGTACGCTATTCCACCAAAAACCTAAAAAGTCCTGCAGGCTTTCACCGCCCTCCGCCAACCGGTCAGTAACTGCTGGCGCTCTGCAATGGGCATTGCCGGCATGAAGTCCCGTTCAATTTGCTGTAGACATTCCGGCAAGCCCTGAGGTTGCCAGACCCCGCTACCGATGCCCGCCAATAGTGCTGCACCGATGGCGGTAGACTCTATCTGCCCTGGGCGCTCAATCCGTAAAGATGAAATATCCGCCTGAAACTGCATCAGGAAATTGTTCGCACAGGCACCACCATCCACCCGCATATGAGTGATCGGCAAGCCCAAAGCCTGCTCCATCAGGCGGGCCAGTTCATCGCTCTGGTAGGCAATCGACTCCAGCGTAGCGCGTACTATTTCGGCCCGCCCTGCACCGCGACTCAAACCGCAAATAGTGCCGCGCGCCGAGGAGTCCCAATGGGGCGCGCCCAAGCCATTGAATGCCGGCACCAGGTAAACACCCCGGGTATGCGGGATACTTTGCGCAATAATTTCGGTATCCACCGCTCGCTGGATCATACCCATCTCATCGCGCAACCACTGTATCGCGGAGCCCGCTGTGAAAACCGAGCCCTCCACCGCATATGCCGGATTACCCTGGGCATCACAGGCCGCCGTCGCCAATAGCCCCTGCGGAAGTTCCGGGCGCTCCTCCCCCGCAAAAGCGAGCATAAAACAACCGGTTCCATAGGTATTCTTAATACTGCCCGGCTCGGTACAGCCTTGCCCAAAAAGTGCTGCTTGCTGATCTCCAGCAACGCCACAAATAGGTACTGCGGTGCCGAGAAACGCGTGAGGATCGGTGTCGGTAAAATAACCTGCAGACGGCAGGATTTGCGGGAGGATTGATTCGGGACACTGGAAAAGTGTCAGCAGCTCCTTATCCCAAGCTCGATCGTTAAGGTTGTAAAGCAGTGTGCGGCTGGCATTGGTGTGATCGGTGAGGTGCGCCTTACCACCACTCATTTTCCATATCAGCCAACTATCTACGGTACCAAAACACAGATCTCCATTGCGGGCCCGGGTTAACAGATCGGGGTTGTGCCGGAACAGCCAGGCCAATTTACTGGCCGAGAAGTAGGCATCCAGCAGCAGGCCACTGCGCTCCCGCAACCAATCAGACCTGCCCAGTTCCGCCAGTTCCCGGCACACTTCTGCCGAGCGCCGGCACTGCCAAACAATCGCCGGGAAGACCGGCTCGCCGGTGTACCTATCCCAAAGAATGGTGGTCTCGCGCTGATTGGTAATGCCCACCGCTGTAATATCCGATACGCGGATACCGGCGCGCTGCAATGCCGCGGCACAGACCCGAAGTGTGACCGACCAGATCTCCTCCGCATCCTGCTCTACCCAGCCAGGCTGAGGGTAATAGTTGGGGATTTCAGAATAACTGCGGCCCAGCAAATGGCCACTACTATCGAAGACAACGGCTGTGGTACCGGTTGTGCCCTGATCAATAGACAGGATCATAGAGTTCTCGCGCTTATCTTTTTATTCTCAATAACGAGCTGGTCAGAGCGGTAGAACCTATCAACCGTTCATCCATCCAGTAAAGAGAGTATAAGCCCGCTTAATCGCCGTCCAGCGCCCAGCCAATCGCATCAGCGGGGAAGCCCCGGTATGCCAAGTAACGCTGACGCCGCGCCCGCTCCTTCATCCGCTGATCACGGGGTAGCTTATCGCCAATTGGGGCTCGATATTTTCTGTGTAACCGCTCTGCAGCCAAGGTAAACCAGTCCGCCTTTAACTGATCCAGGGCGCCAGCAATCAACTCACGGCTCACACCGCGCTGCTGTAACTCCTGACGGATACGGATGGGCCCCTGGCCGCGCTGCACCCGCGAACGAGCAAACATTTCGGCAAAGCGTTGGTCCGATTGGTAATTGAGTTCCTGCAGGCGCGCAAAGAGCGTATCGAAGTCGGCGCTGGGGAATTTGGCCGCAAGCTTCTGCCTCAGTTCAAGGCGGGAATACTCGCGGCGAGTCAGCAGCTCAAGCGCCGCGCCGAAAAGCGCTCGAGCTGGATCAGCGGAAACCTCCGCTTTTTGGTGCGCCATCTACCCTTCCGGCAATTCCACAGTTTCCTCTGGGCTCACCGGCTCTAAATCACCCAGTAACAAGTCACGCAGCTGGCCTTCAATCTCATTGCGGATGTCGGGGTTTTCACGCAGGAACTTGGCTGCATTGGCCTTACCCTGGCCGATTTTATCGCCCTTGTAGCTATACCAGGCACCGGCCTTGTCAACCAACCCCAACTTCACACCATATTCGACAACTTCACCGATCACGTTGATACCTTCACCGTACACGATCTGGAATTCGGCCTGCTTAAATGGCGGAGCCACTTTGTTCTTAACTACTTTCACACGGGTTTCATTGCCCACTACTTCATCACCGTCTTTAACAGCGCCGATGCGACGGATATCCAAGCGTACGGAAGAGTAGAACTTGAGTGCGTTACCACCGGTGGTGGTTTCCGGGCTGCCAAACATCACACCAATCTTCATACGGATCTGGTTGATAAAGACCGCCAGTGTATTGGTGTTCTTGATATTGCCAGTGAGCTTACGCAGAGCCTGGGACATCAGGCGGGCCTGCAGGCCCACATGGGAATCGCCCATTTCGCCTTCGATCTCAGCGCGCGGAGTCAGGGCCGCAACAGAATCCACTACCAGTACGTCGACAGCACCGGAGCGCACCAGCATATCTGCCACCTCCAGTGCCTGTTCGCCCGTGTCCGGCTGAGAGACGATCAGGTCATCAACGTTAACGCCGAGCTTCTCGGCATAAATAGGGTCGAGAGCGTGCTCCGCATCTACGAAAGCACAGGTGCCTCCCTTGCGCTGAGCTTCTGCAATTACCTGCAGAGTGAGAGTAGTCTTACCGGAGGACTCCGGTCCGTAGATCTCTACAATACGGCCGCGCGGCAGGCCGCCTATTCCCAGCGCGACATCCAAGCCGAGAGAGCCGGTGGAGATCGCCGGGATACGCACGCGCTCCTTATCTCCCATACGCATCACAGTTCCCTTGCCGAACTGACGCTCAATCTGCGATAACGCCGCCTTTAATGCCTTGTCTTTATTGGAATCCATGACCATTCCCGTATTTCTGAGCTGTATTGAGTGGAGGCAAGCTTAACGAAGGATTACTGTATAGGCAACCAGTAAATCCAACGACTGAGTACCAATCCCGGACAGGGATAACGGCTATTGAAAACGAGGCTTATAACAGAGTCCGCAAGGAAGGCGCTGACCCTGCAGACAGGTTTATAGCAGGTGTTCATCGACAATGGCCAACATGCCCTTCAAAGCCTCAATCACCGTCTGGATTTGCACCTCGGCCCTATCGCCGCTTAACAAAAAACACTTCGCATCAATCTGTACCGGTTCCTGCCCCTCAGCATGAGCCCAGGCAATCCAGACAGTCCCCACCGGCTTATCCGGGGTACCGCCATCTGGTCCAGCAATTCCACTGACTGCCACCGCAAGGTTGGCATCCATCATTGCCAGAACACCACAGGCCATTTGCCGTACCACGGGCTCGCTCACCGCACCGAATTGGTCGAGGTCATTGCTGTCCACACTCAGGACTGCACTTTTGATGCGGTTGGCATAACTGACAACGGCCCCATCAAACCAGCTGGAGGCCCCTGCGACCGAGGTGATAGCCGCAGCAATAGCGCCACCGGTGCAGGACTCCGCCGAAGTTGCACACCAGCCTCTCTTTTCCAGCTCGCTACCCAATTTCTGTGCGAGCTGAGTAATATTGCCCTGGTCCACTCTCTTTTTCCTGTTCAATTCCATCCCCTGCCTTTATTCCCGCAGCGGGGATAAAGGCGCCTCATTCAGCAAGCCGCTATCGACTTGTGATAACAGTTACCGTCTATTTTATACGGCCCGTCTTCTCACGGAAAAGGAACAACGACCTACCCGTACAAAAATTGTCAGCCATATAGCCACTGGGGCACGGCCCCGATAGTCAGAAGCCTTTGCTGTTTTTTGTTAATAGCATTCGACTGAGGCACGAAAATCCAAAAGCCAACTTGTCGGCAAGCCCCTGCGCGAGTGAAGTCAGGCCGTCGGATAATCAATTGATCGAACTCAACAGCAAAGTACATATATTTTTCACCGCCAAGCCTCACCAAAATTAGAATTTAAACTTTAAAAAAAACCCTGACTCGACAAATAATTCCAAAATAATGATTCAGTGGGTAATAATCTCCAGAAAACGATCACACCAAAACTCTTATGTCGGGCGACTACCGCTTGCGGTAGTCGCCCCAGAAAAACCAATATTTCACCATATGCGACCAATAGGACCGCTCCTACGATAAAGGGCCCCGTATCCCACTCTGCAACGGCAGGCTTTTTGTTAGGCTGGTACCGTTGTAACAAACAATTGATTATCAAAATAAAAAAATCGATATATTCCACAGCCCAGCGACCATTACCCAATTTGGCAATAAAAAGCCGTCTATAAAAAATATAATGACGTTGGCAATTTCAACAGATAATTAAAGAAAGAAAGACCATGAATCTAAAAAAATCAGCGATTGCCGTTGCTATTGTAGGTGCCTGTGCGTCCTCGCTAGCCAACTCCAAAACCCTGGTCTGGGAAGACGAATTCAATGGCAACAACATCGATAGCTCCGTGTGGACCTACGATGTTGGTAACTCGGGATGGGGCAATAACGAACTGCAAACCTATACCGCCAACACCGAAAATGCCTACCTTGAAGATGGCAACCTGATTATCCAGGCTCTGCAAAATGATGATGGCAGTTTTACCTCTGCACGTCTGAAATCCCTGGGCCGCATGACTTACAAATACGGCACCATTGAAGCTCGTATTAAACTACCCGATCTGGATGCCGGTTTATGGCCCGCTTTCTGGCAATTGGGCGGCGACTACGGCCAGGCCGGCTGGCCCGCATGCGGAGAGCTGGATATCCTTGAAGCAGGTATGGCCGAGGCATTGGATGCCGACACCGTAAATTCACAGATTTCTGGAGCCTTCCACTGGTGGCACGAATCCGAGGACTACACCGGCCAAGCAGATTACGGCCAGTCAAAAAACCTGGTTGACGACTTTGGTTCCAGCACCGACCTCACCGAGGGCTACCATATTTTCGGTATGACCTGGACGCCCGACAGCATCGCAATGTGGGTAGATGACGAAGCGAATGAAATCATCAGTATTGGCAGCGAGGACCCAGCGTTTGATGAATTCCGCCAACATCACTTCCTGATTCTCAACCTGGCAGTAGGTGGTATTTTTCCCGAAATTTACACCAACAGCGAAATCACCGCGCCCATGCCGGCAAAAATGTATGTGGACTACGTTCGCATCTATGACAATGACGATAGTAACTACAGCACTGAAATTTCTCTGGCTACAGATACCGCAAAGAACGGCGATATCGGTATATTTTCTGAAGGCAGCAATCTCTCTGAGTCCCTTGTACTCGGCACCGACACCGAACTGTATATCTGGAACCAAAACAGTATGACAGCCACGGTCAGTGCTGACGCTGCCGAAGGTGACGAAGCTCTAGATTTAGATATTACTGCCGGTGAATGGTTTGGCATGGGCTTCTGGATGCACTACGACCTGAACCTGATGAACTATCAGAATGGTCATTTGAACTTCAAAATGAAAACCACCAGTAACCAAACAGTCGGTATCGGCATTGCCAGCACCAGCGGTGGCGATTCCTGGGTAGATCTGGTTGGCGGCGATGAAACCTACGGCTTGAAGCGGGATGGCGAATGGCATCAGGTCAGCATTCCCTTGAGTAAATTTGCAGTAGACTTCAATACCATCAACCAAGCCTTTATGATTCGCGGTGATGCTGCCACTGAAAACTTTGTACTGGCCATTGACGACATCCACTTTAGCGAGAGTGTTGAAAAAACAGCCCCGACCGGAGTCTTCTCTCTCTATACCGAAACCACAGAATCCGATTCCACTTTTGATCTGGGCGCCGATGGCAATCTGTATGTGTGGGGCAACACCCTGCTGGATGCTGCGCAAACCCCATTTGAAGGTGAGGAATCCCTGTCTTACTACTTCTCCGGTGCAGGCTGGTTCGGCATGGCATTTACAGCCGACAACTATTATGACCTGTCAGCTTTCGATAATGATACCGCTACACTTAACTTCGCCCTGAAAACCAACTCTGAGACCACCTTCAAAATCGGCATGAAGAGCGGCAGTGTCAATGATATCGGCCAGCAGTGGATTGAATTCGCCCGCGCTTCTGATCCATACGATTTTGCACGCGATGGGGAATGGCACCAGAAATCAATTCCTATCTCTAATTTCAGCAATCAGGTGGACATGTCAAATGTTATTCAATTGTTCGAACTACTCGGTGTCGATGGCGATATCAGCGATATTGAAATTGATAATATCTATTATTCAGGCGGCTCATCCGATGGCGACAACTGCCGGCCGCACTCACACAAGTGCCACCCTCACAAAAGAAAGTGCCCTCCCCGTAAGCCGTGTGCTCACAAGCCTCACAGACATTAATTCCACAACCCGATAGCATTTCCATCAGGCGGCCAGGGGCATATCGCTAACAACACGATATGCCCTACTCCAATATAAGTTTTCCGCCAATATCCAACACTTCGGACAGTTTCATGCAACTATAGCCCCATAGTCACTGTACTGCTCGTAAATGCGGGCAACTTTTCCGCAACT
>NZ_JALBWM010000101.1 GCF_023895975.1 Microbulbifer okhotskensis | reverse complement strand
ACCAGATACGCTACTTTCTTTCAAACCCTCAAACACCAGATTCGGTTATAACTCCGGCCAAGAAAAGTGGCCCGCTAAAATAGCAATGCGCCATCACAAACTAGCCGGCCATCCTCAGTACAAATAACCAGAAACCCAGTTTGATTACCGGGTTTCTGATTCCTGTAGAATTATCCCTACTGAAAATGACCTAAAATTCTGCCTTCGCGCGCAGATACCAAAAACCACCATTAAACCCAAAGGGTGAGGTCAGTGCATGGCGCACTCCCAGATATCTCAGGGTTGGCTCCTCTTCATCATCGGGCATAACATCAAAAATATTCTCCCCGCCCACAGACACCTTATAATTTTCATATAGTGTAAAAGTTGCCTCTATATCTACAAGTATCTCACTACCGTAACTATAAGTATCCGCAGCATCACCTTCGCCGAATAAACCGCCAGTGGATTCCCAGCTACTGTAGCGGTTAAAGCGCAGGTAACCATCGAAGAAATCACCGGTATCGAAGTCAAAGGTTAAGGTTGTCCGATCACTGGGCACTTGATTTTCCAGATCGAATACTCGAGATGCATTAATGGTATTTTCTGTAACGCTGGTGACTTCCTGGCGATTGTGGTTATGACGTAAGTCCACCACCAATAAATTTTCAAAAACTTCAAAGTCACTGGTAATCGCCAAATCCACGCCAGATATTTCAGAATCATACGCATTGACAAAATAGTTAGCGTTACTCCCATTGAGCAATGCTGCACTTTCCACTCCAGCATTTTGCAAAAGGATAACTTCTTCATCACCAATGGCATTATTGCGTAGTGCAAGACGGTCCTCGATATCAATATTATAATAATCGAGGGTTACACTGGTATTATCCAATGGAGAGAATACCGCGCCCAAAGTAAAGCTGGTGGACTCTTCCGGTTCCAGTTCAACGGCCCCCAATGCCTCAGCCACCGGATGACTCACCGGATAGGTGCCATTAGGTATCAGGTTTCCACTGGAATCCACTGTGGTTGTTACATTTAAGGTATTTACCTGGCCGGGAGTTGGGGCTCTGAATCCAGTATTGACGGTGGCGCGCAACGCGAATACTTCATTGACATCGTATCTGGCGGAGAGCTTCCAATTGGAAGTCGAACCAAACTCATCATACTCCTCCAAACGTAGAGCGGCACCGAGCGTCAGTGCATCGGTTACCTCAGCCTCCAGGTCAATATAGGCGGCGATGCTCTCACTACTAAAGCTACCCACCGCTTCGACAGGGAATCCCTGAAAACCATCGGAGCCTACGCCAAAATAAGCCGCTGTAGGACCTACCTCTATCGATGCAGCATCTCCCCGTCCTATCGAATAGGTTTCCTCACGCCACTCAGCACCAAACGCGAGATTGAGCGGAGATGCGAAGGTGGCAACATCAATAGGCATTACAAAATCGGCATTCAGGCTCGACTCTTCTTGTGTGAGCGACCCTGGTTTAAAAGAAGTGGGGGACAGTAACCCCAGACTTGGATTAATGGAGTTTTTGAGAACATAGTCCACTTCATTTTCTGCCATACGCGCACGCAGATCCCAGGTCAGTCCATTGGCAAATTCTCCACGGGCACCAACTACAGCGGAGATATCATAAATATCCGCCCCAAACTGAGGGTTATACCCCCCAGGAAATTGGCTATAAATAGGATTACGCAATACATAACCGCTAGCGCTGGAGGCATCGGCAACCAGGTAGTCTGAGGGGTTCAGCCCCTGCGCAAGGATATTATCCACCAGCGACTGAGGCGCAGGGTCAGGGATAAAATCTATGCTCCCTGGATCTGTGGCATCATTGGGCGTATCTACTTGCAGCGTACCCCTGGCAGTGAATTGGTACTCTGGGTCAAGTACCGGCCCGCGATAGAAGAAGTCAGAAATCGTCTCGTTTTCCGAGTAACCCAAATTTCCATACAACTCCAGTGTATCCGTGATTTCTAAACCACTATTGACAAAGAACTTGAGTGATTCCACATCCGGGTCACCCCAGCGCTGCCCCAGCCCATCCAAGGGAACCAATTCATTGCCAATCACTGACCCCACAAACTCAGCGTCCGGGCGAGCTGCGCTGCGCCAGGTTTTATCAGATCGAGAAAACTCAGCGGTCGCATTGATAAAACCAGCATCACCCAAGGCAAATCCGGCATTCGCTGCAAGACTTGTACGTGCTCCGTCCCCCTCAAAGTATTCACCAGTCTGTGCCGATAAACTGAAACCTTCTGCATCATCTTTCAAAATAATATTAACAACACCAGCAATCGCATCAGAGCCATACTGAGCTGAGGCACCATCGCGCAAAACCTCAACACGCTCAATGGCCATAGACGGCAATGCGGAAAAATCCACAGCCTGGGCCCCCTGGTTGACTGTGCCCAGTGGCGCCAGTTGTAGATTCACCAGCGCTGAACGATGACGACGGGTTCCATTGACCAATACCAAGGTCTGGTCGGGAGATAGATTACGCAGTGTTACTGGGCGTATAAAGGCTGTGCCATCGGCAATAGGAAATCTCTGAGTATTAAATGAAGGGGCAATTTTGGCCAGTGACTCAGTAAGATCAAAACCAGCTTGATCGGCGATTTTCTCTCCCCCGACCACATCTACCGCGGAGAGTGTTTCGCTGGGGGACACACCTTCTTTACGCGTACCCGTGGTTATAACCTCTTCCATTGTTCGGTCACTAGCACTGGTAGCACTCTCATCCCCCTCTGCTGCAACAGCAAAGCTGCCAGAATTCAAAATTGTAACTGCAACCGCCAGCGACAAAGGCTTTAACAAATGGGTTTTCATCTACACCGTCCTCTCTTTTCATTATTAACTTGGGGGAATACACCATCGGATAGGGCAAAGTGATGCACAATTATTATTTTTTCCAATATGAGAAGCTACCGAAGCTCCTCTCCAGGAAGTAGCCATAAATCACAGATCTGGCATCCGGGCAAAAAATCAATGCATTATTGGGTTAATTCTTTTACGCGATTAGGAGTCACCTGCCAACCAAACAAAAAATTAATGACACGAATTTTCTCTTTATACAAGCGGTACACGTTCGGCAAATACTCAAACCTGCCAAACGTGACTTTTAAGAGGCCGTTAATAAGATATGAGCGTGATAAATCCACTCAAAAAATAAAAAATATGAAACTAGTAGCCTCTATTCAGGGGTATAAGTAACATCCAACTCATAATCAGAGCCCGAGCGACTATAGCCCCTCACCATGATATAAGCTTCATTTTCATCACTCGGGACGGTTAATGAGCAGTTTTCCGAGGTGTCTCCTTCATAGGGCCGGCAATCGTAGTAACGCCAGGTAGGTGCCGCACCAAAACGGACATACAAATCCGCGTCATTAGTGCCGGTCATATCTGCGACAAAGTCAGTACCCGGTGTCACACTAAACGGTCCGTAATGCGCTTCCGCACTTCTACCGACATTACCGCTAAAAGTTTCGGTTTGTTCTTCACCCGGATCGGGGTCGGGGTCGGGGTCGGGGCCGGGGTCATCCCCCACATAACCTTTGGCCAATTCTGCTACATAAGCCGCAGCGAGTTTACCGAATTTCACCGCGTGACTTGCATCCCCGCCGCTATTGGCCAGAGTATCGCTCACGGTATGGATATATGGGTTTGAACCATTGAATGTTGCTTCAAAGGGAAAAGAAGCGGGATAACCCTGATTGTACCAAGAGGCATGATCTGAACATGCATAGCCACAATAGGTCGTAGCTACAGTGAGGTCTGTTAAATAGGTATCAGCCAAGTCTTCCAGGAAACTATTTTGGGCACTGTTGGTGTAATCCCCAATGATATAGATATCACTATTGGAGCCATAATAATTAGTCATATCCAACTGCAAAACACCGATGACATTTTTATTCTGCCCTTTGTAATCGCTGGCAATATCATCTGATCCTCGCAACCCCACTTCTTCGGCCGCATACCCCATAAAAGTTAGCGTTTTATCTGGCTTATAATCGGTAGCAACAATAGCGTTGATCACATCCGTTAATGTCGCAATACCCGAAGCATCATCGTCCGCGCCCGGAGCGCGCGTTCCCTCTCCAGTACCAAAGCCCACGGTAGAATCCAGGTGTGCTCCCAATACAACAATCTCATCCGGGTCAGTTTGCCCCTGAATCGTCAATATAACCGAAGGTTGTGCCCAGCTGTGACTATACAGCTGGACAGAGACATCACTTCGAGAACTGGTTAATGCCTGCCATTTATCCCTGATCCACTCAGCACCGTCGACTCCGGTGGAAGTTGTGTAATAACGGTTGGTGAAATTCGATAAGCTTTCAATAGTCGATCGGATATTGGATTCTGATATCTGCCCCTGTAAAGCGTTCACTACATCCGCGTTATCCACGGAATAAGTCACCAGAGTATTCACGGTGGTCGTCAGCGACGATATTTGTGCAGCCTGAGCCTCCTCCAGTGAATCATGCACCATAAAGCCACCACAGCGGTTGTGGTTTATATGCATAATCGTGGAAATATCAGAAAGATTAGCCTCATCCACTTTTAAAATTGTGACACCATTCCGCTCGCCCCGGGCATCCAGTGATTGCTTGGCAACCAGGGCATTATTCTTTTTCAGCGTTTGATATCCATCACTACCTATCGTTATCCACAACTCTTGCGCCATGACAGCGCCGGGGATTGCAAGAATCCCCAACAAAGATCCACTAATAATTTTTTTCATTATCTTCTCCACATTGAGTTAGCCCCCCGTGAAATTCGGAAACTCTAAAAGACACAAGCAGGCGCACATGTACATGCAAAAACCCTGCACAATCAGCACAATTGAGCTTCAACGTTATTCAAATAATGTAAAAAAAATATCAAGAATCAAGACTGCAACCCACATCACCGCACAAACGGGAACATTCCAGAAATGTTTTTATTATTCGAATTTTGAAAAGCACAGAGGAAACAAACAAAACCGAATTGACCAACCCGGCAGAGGAAAGCTAGCACACTCAAATAAATACTAAAACAATTTTGCAACATTCATCATAAAAGCCACAATAAATTTTAAACAGGTCACAAATACCCAGAAAACATAGAATATAAAACGACTATTAATAGCAAATAGCGCTAGAAATCATTTCCGAACTAAAGCGTTTTTTAATCTTTTATTTTAAATGGATCTACAATTGGCAACCTAACGAAGGGCAATAGAGGCTCTCAACCAGCACCGCTCAATGTAGGAGCTTTAGGATCCTTATCTTTTATTATTTGAAAAGCAGCGGCAGCACACAATACCAGCTCGTCGGCATACTTCCTGCCAATAATTTGTAGACCAATCGGCAGGCCGCTGTTAGAGAAGCCACAATTCACAGATATTGCTGGATGGCCTGATAAATTGAATGGATAGGTATAAGGTGTCCATGAATACCATAGGGAACCGGAGTGGTTTTCCGGCACATTACAACCGGCGGTAAACGCGGTAATAGGCAGGGTCGGGGTAACAAGCAGATCATATTTCAAAAAAAAATCCACTAACCCTTCAGTAAAAAAATCCCTCTGCTTAAGCGCACTGAGATAATCTGGCAATGCCATCTGGTCAGCCTGCTCTGCGATGTCAACAAGCTGGGCCTCCATCAATGCGCGTCTAGAGCTATCCACAGCCCTTAGCAAATTGGCTATTCCCGCACTGAACAAGCATCCAAAAATCGCAGAAGGGTCATCGATACCGGGATCAATTTCGACAACTTCAGCACCCAGCTCCTGAAAGGCCTTTACCGAGATAGACACTTCGCGCTCCACCTCCGGGTCTGGCACTGTATATCCGAGACTTGGACTGTAAGCGATCCGCAAGCCCCGTACACGCTCACCATGTGTCTCCGAGAGCGCAGCGAGAAAATCGATGTTACGCCGAGGAATCGCATGCATATCCCGGTGATCTGGCTCGCTCAAAACATTCATCATCAACGCACAATCTTCAACCGTCGAGGCTAAAGGCCCCACATGTACCAGTGAAGAAAAAGCGCCTCGAGGCCAATGTGGTACTTGACCAAAACTCGGCTTAAAGCCCACCACGCCACAAAAGCTGGCTGGAATTCGTATGGACCCCCCACCATCCGACCCCAGCGCCAAAGGACAGAGACCCAGCGCCACAGCGACAGCAGACCCACCGCTGGAACCCCCACACGTTTTTTCAGTATCCCAAGGGTTTCGGGTGATGCCATTTATGGCGCTGTCTGTAACGCCTTTCCAACCATATTCCGGAGTGGTGGTTTTCCCGATCGGGGTGTAACCATGGCGCTGTAGCGCCGCAATACAGGATGTAGAACATCCCAGCGTGGTCTCTGGGTCTACCGTTTTGGATCCATAAACCGTTGGCCACATCGGGGTCAAAAAAACATCCTTGATCGCTACAGGCACACCATCGAGCAGCCCTTTGCTATCACCTGAGAAGTAGCGCTGCTCCGAATCCCGGGCGTGGGCGAGACTCGTTTTGCGGTCAATCAGGCAAAAAGCATTCACCAGAGGATTGACACGCTCAATTCTATCCAGTAACTGAGCGGTAACATCTACCGGTGAGAAGGACTTTGTCGCGTAACCTCGCAGCAGCTCCACCGCCGTCATCCCAACGAAATCACTCATATCTCCAGGGCCCCACTAACAATTCGCTTAACTTACTCAGACTAGTCCCCGCTAGATTCCTCCCCTCCCTGCTGGTAGATTTCCATGCCAAATGAATCGTTTTCCCCCCAAAGCCAAAGCCTTCAGCCCCCAGTCAGGATTCGTTGAGTAGGCTGCGCAAAGATATTTTAAAAGGACACCGCTGTGAAATTTGCTCCAGGAATCATTCTTCTCGCCTTAATCGCCCTGATGATCAGCGGATGCGCCACCATGAGTGAAGATGAGTGCTACGTCGCCGACTGGCAGGCGATTGGCTATGAGGATGGCGCCGCAGGTCGAGACCTGGCGCATCTTGGCAGTCGCCGGGAAGCCTGTGCCAAGTATGGTGTATCGGTAAATACCAGCGCCTACCGCGGCGGGCGCACCGAGGGACTGGAGTTGTTTTGCACCGAACTGCGTGGATTTGACCAAGGGCGCTCTGGCAACAGTTATAGCGGCGTCTGCCCTGCGGATTTGGAGGGGCTTTTTCTGCGTGGCTTCAATGCCGGACAAGATCTCTTTAATGCAAAATATGCCGTTGAGACGCTAATAACCGCGATTCACGACCTCGAATTAGAGCGTGAATATATTCTCGATGATATGACAGAAATCGGTGCCCAACTGATTGACGCCCCTATCGAAAATGCTGACAAAGTGATTTTACTGTCTGATATTGCCCGCCTCAAAGTACGCCACAACGAGATCGGGTATGAAATCAATGACCTGCAGTTTGAGCTGATGCAGCGGGAAGCTGAATACCAAGAGGTGCTTACCAGATCACCTTACCTTTAGTGGGTTTCTGAAGTGGCCTGATAAAACTCATTGAACCCAGCCTGCTATCTATCAACAGCGCGCAGGGGAGTTGAGCGTAAATAGGTATTTACCGATGCATGGGACAAAATCGCTAATCGCACTATCAAGAGCTGTGATTAATTCGTCATGCAGCCAAGAGCGGCCCGTTGCTTCACCTATCTGTACCAGTAGTTTACTGCGATGTAAAGCGGTGGCCTATTGACCTGTGTGTGTACACATCAATAGGCCAACAGTCTGCTGTCGCTTGTCAGCCTACTCAAGTCATAAAATAGCTGGCCTGGGTACGGGTAATACTTTCGAATAAAATCCCCAGGGGTTGGGCAAATACGGCATTGACCCGTATTGAGGAGGTAACCCAAGGCCCTTGCTCGCAAGCAGCTAGTCCCCATCTTTTATTTTCCCTCTCATGGCCTTTACCTTGGAGCGCCTGGTCTTGCCTTGTAAGCGCCGCTCTTTAGATCCTCGGCTGGGCTTAGTCGCGACTCGGGGTTTAGGCCTGAGCGCAGCTTTATCCACCAGTTCCTGAAGTCGCTCCAGACCATCCGCCCGGTTTTTTTCCTGGGTGCGAAATCTCTGAGCCTTGATAACAACAACCCCCTCAGAAGAGATGCGGCGATCCCTCACTTGAAGCAACGCCTCTTTAACCAACAGGGGCAGTGAAGAAGCTCGGATATCAAAGCGCAGATGAATTGCACTGGAAACCTTATTGACATTTTGGCCTCCTGCACCCTGAGAGCGCACCGCACTCATCTCAACCTCCTCAAGGGAAATCGATATTTTACCTCTTCCATAAACCATAAATATTCACAGCTCGTACTACATTGTTTTGCCAAAAATGAAGTTATATCGCGATTTTCCCGGCCTAAATAGTCCTTATATTAGCCAGCTCAACCACTGAGACACAATTGGCCATTGACATGAATCAAATACATAAAATTTTCTGGATATAAAATAAGCGTATTAAGAGTTAAACCTCATTTACCGGGAATCCCTCATTAAGTAATATTGCGCCACCTTTACAAAGAGTTCTCAAGGCGGCTCCCTGCAGCCCCCCCATGTTAAATAGCGCTTCGATTTGTGACTTATTTTATTGTCCGAGTCAAATCCGCTAAGATTGCCCAGCTTCTCTGAAGTACTGGAGCAAAGAACAATAAAAACTCGCACCCTGTAGTTGCCTCTGGATTGTTCCCGATGTCTGCGCGGGTGTGGGATTACCGCGACAAGGAGAAACCAATGCCAAATACCAAGCGCAGCCTTGCGGCAGCTATAGCACTCACAACAATGACCAGCTCTATGGCTTTTGCCAAAGATGCAGCCTTTTCCCAGGTGATCGCCTTCGGTGATAGTCTGACGGACGTCGGTAATTACGACGTTTTTACCAACGGCGGCGACGACCGTGAAGTTGCCATCAGTCTTTTGTCCCAGAATCTGGGCCTCGGTGCTGTTACTCCATCCTGCGGCGGTATGGAATCCGCCTTTTGCCTGCCGAATGTGGACCCCACTCTGAGCCAGGAAGAGCTCGAAGCCTCAGTTACTGCCCAAATCGCAGCCGGCATGAGAAATGGTGGCACAGGCTGGGCCGTTGGTGGTCACAAGGCCGCAGATGTGCTGATGAATATTATTGGCTCTGACAACTATGCAGCCTTTCTTCAAGCCAATGGGCTAGAGGCCGATCCAAGCCGACACAACCTCCTCAGCGCCCTGATGCCCACGACTGGCGACGAAGGGCTCACTCCAAGCTATCCAGACTCTCAGCTGCTCGGCCAACTGCTGGGCCAGCAAGCAGCTGCAGCCCAATTGGTGGCCCAAGCCGAAGCCGCTGCCGCAGAGGGCGACATGGTAACTTACGGCAACCTCATGGCCCAGGCTGCCGCTGTGGGAGCGGATATTGAGCAGACCTTTACCGACATCATTATATCCGCCGGCACTTCAGGAAATCCCCACCCGCTGGGTATGGGCTATCTGGAAAGCACCCTGGGAAGCACCGACCAAAATGCCCTCTACTGGGTGAATGGCGGCGGTAATGACCTGCTCAGCGGCTTCTCTGAAGTAGCCGCTGGCAGCGCCACCATCGAAGAAATCACTACTGACCTCGATATCGCATCAACCATGCTGGCAAGCGCCGCAGGCGCACTCTCTGGAGCAGGCGCCAAATACATTCTGGTCTCCAATGTACCGGATATCAGTAAAACCCCAGGTGTTTATGCCGCCGCTTATGAAGCCGTATATTCCAGCGACGACGCCGCAACCCTGCAGGCCGCCGTCGCCGCCGGATTGATGACGGAAGATGAAGCGACTGCTCAGCTGACTGCCGCAATCGACAGCGTACTGCTCGAAGCCAATGAGGCCTCCGAAGGCTTTAACTCGGCACTACTGAGCAAAGCCAAGGATATTGACGGCGTATTGATGGTTGACCAGGCTGGCATTCTTAAAGTCGCCCTCAATAACCCCACCCTGTTGGGGCTATCCGCAGAGTTCGACCAAAGTCAGTTCTGCTACGATGGCAGCGGCAACGACTGCATCGAGCATCCTGTCTACGGTATCGAAGGAACCGACCCCGATGCCGATAAGCTGATCTTCAACGACAGCGTCCACCCTACCCAGGTTGGTCAGGAAGTACTTGCCGACTACTACACCGCTATCGTAAATGCCGCCCAGGTGGCAGGACAACTGCCGGACATGGCCATCCAAGCCAGCCGCAGCCACACCAACAGCCTGGATGAAAGCCTGGCAAGCGTGCGCTACCGTTCAGCGCAAACCGGCGTATTTGCAGGCACCTCCATCGGCAACCTCGATTACGACACCGACTACACCGCAAACGTCCGGGGCGATGGCTACTCTAATATTCTCGGCCTGACCTATGCCCTGCGCGATAATGCGGAAATCGGTTTTGCAGTAAGCCGCTCCAATCTCGACGTAGACAACTCCCAGCTCGCTATTGACTCCACCTCAACCAACTACAGCCTGTTTGGCCGCATGCACTACGACATATTCTTTGTCGAGAGTAATGTGACCCTGACCGATGTAGATTACGATGAAGTCAGCCGCAACCTGACGCTCGGCGATACCTACTCTGGCAACCTGACCGGCAACACCTCTGGCCAGAACCTGTCTGTAGGTATCACTGCCGGTGCCAACCTGCTCAACAGCGACACCTTCCAGTTCGGACCATTTGTCAGTGTTACCAAGGTTTCCACCGACGTAGATGGTTACACCGAAGATGCTATCGAAGGTCTCACCTACACCGGCTCGAATGAAATCGAGCTCGACCCTATCGGAATGCACTACGGTGATCAGGATCGTCATTTGAGGAATATGCGTTTTGGCGCCTTTGCCAATAAGAGCTGGGACACCATCAATGCCTACGCCGAGATCTGGTATGAAGATACCAACGGCACAGAAGAAGACACTGTGGAAGTGGGTGTGAAATCCATGGAAGGCAATATGAACGACATGCCCAGCTACGCCAGTGTCGATGAAGGCATCTTCAATGGCGGCATGGGTATGATTGCCGGTATTCGCTGGCAGGCCGCAGACACTATCGCTGTCAGCGCTACCCTGGCTTCACGCCCGACCACTGAATCCGCCTCTATCAACCTGACCTACCGCTTCTAAGTGTTAACTGTGCCCCCGCCCGGGGGCGCAGTTCCTTTCTCACATTTCTATCAGCGGAGGCCCGCAACGGGACTCTCTTTCCAGCCATCAAAAGGAAGGACAGGACCAACACCATGTTCAAACTGGAAACTGCCAATCTTATTCTGCAAGAACTGAATGAACACCAGGATACAGACCTGATACTCGAGCTGCTTAACGACACCGCTTTCCTGAAAAATATAGGTGATCGCGGTATCCGTACAAAAGAGGATGCGCGCAACTATATCCTGAACGGCCCCATTGCCATGTATCGCCAGCACAAATTGGGGATGTACAAAGTATCACTGAAAAATGGCACACCCATTGGCACCTGCGGACTCGTTAAGCGCGAAGAGCTTGATGATGTCGATATTGGCTTTGCCTTTTTACCCGCTTTCCGCCGCCAGGGCTTCGCCTTTGAATCCGCACAGGCGGTAATGCAATATGCCCAACAGGAACTGGGGCTCAAACGCATCCTGGCTATCGCACTACCAGACAATCAACCTTCTATAAGACTACTGCAGAAGCTTGGGCTCAATGCAAAGAAAAATATCGTGCTGCCCGGCAAAACTGAAACTCTACTGCTAATGGCCTGGCATGACGCATCTAACCCCAATACTCAAGCAGAATATTAATTATTCGTTAAAATTTTTTGCTATAAAGATAGTATCCGCCTAACGGATATAAAAATACCCTACAGATCTTGTGGCCTTTTCTTTGACATGTAACCGGGCTGAGCTAGTCTCCAATTTATTATTCAGGAGAGGACTGCCATGATTATCGCAACAGATATGCCAGAAGTCAGTCAATGCGCTGCCAGCCAATGTGCCTATAATGCCAATGATGCTTGCCATGCCAGGGCAATTACGATCGGCGATGGCGCCGACCCCGATTGCGATACCTATTTCACCAACTCCCGGCACACTAGCAGTTCCCGCACCGCCGGCGTTGGCGCTTGCAAAATGGAAGACTGTAAGTTCAATGACGATTTTGAGTGCTCAGCTGACAGTATTAAAATCGGCATGGGGGACAGCTCCCAACACTGTGAGAGTTACACTCACTAGTTACCCCGTTAAAGCTTTAACCAATAATCCCACAATAAAAAGCCCGCCTTAACTATAAGGCGGGCTTTTGTTTGCAAACCAAATTAACTCACAGGCTCAAGCGAAGCCTCTTTTGAAGCTGAACTTATAACTGTACGAGGCTCCCAGACAACGCCCTTGGTATCCAGGTGCTGCTTAAATAAAGGCTGATAGTGAGCCTCAAGTACCTTGCGTTTAATTTTCAAAGTAGGCGTAAGAAATTCGTTGAGCGGTGTCCACTCTTCCTTGGTCACAAAGATATTTTTAATGCGCTCGTGTTGCGGCAGCCGCTCGTTAACTGAACCCAGTAACCGCTGCAATTGCTCATCCACTTCTTTACGTGGTGATTTTTCCGCAGATTCCGAAATAGTTGCCAGCATCACCGGCTGGTCCATACCGTGCCCCAGAACACACAGCTGTGCCAGTAAGGTTTCATTGCCAAAATATCCTTCAAGACGGCTGGGCTGAATAAACTTACCTTTGCTGGTTTTAAAGGTCTCTGAAATACGTCCGGTAATATGCACAAGGCCTTCTTTATCTATAAAGCCTGAATCCCCAGTATGATAGTAACCATCCCGTATCACCTCCGCAGTCTTCTCAGGTTCCAGGTAATACCCTTTCATCAGGGCGCCACTCTTAAACAGGATTTCACCGTCGTCAGATATTTTAACCTCACAGCCGTGATAGGGCTTACCTACAGTACCCGGCACCGGATCTTCACCGGGCGGCACAAAACAGCCATAAATAAAATTCTCCGTCATCCCGTAACCATCGGCCACCTTCATTCCCATTCGGTGATACCAACGGAGTAATTCGATAGAGATTGGTGAAGCACCGCTGACCAACATTTCGGCTTCGTCGAGACCCAGTGCACTGCGGACTTTCTTTCTCAACCAGGAATTAACACCTGGAATACGCAGTAACACTTCCTGCAGCGTCGGCGGAATTTTCTCATCAATTCCCTCTTTAAACTTGGTCCAAAGACGGGGGACGGAGAAGAACATGGTTGGACGCGTACGCTTCAAATCCTCCAAAAATGTCTCCAGGGACTCCGGGAAGTGAATCGGAGTACCCGAGTACAAACAGTGGAACTCAACCAGAATACGCTCTGCTGCATGCGCCAAGGGTAGATAGGAAAGAATTCGATCGGTCCCATCCATTCCGTAGCCACGAATCATATTGGGTGAGACAAATACCACCGACGACCAGGTGTGCATAACACCCTTGGGATTACCGGTAGTGCCCGAGGTGTACATGATAGTAAAGACGTCATCCAGATCGTAAACCGGCTTATCTTCAAACCGCTCACTTTCACGAATAACCGACTCCAAATCCTGATTACAGCGAACTTCACAGCGCTGGATGGCGATGGTCGGCAGCGAGTCCGCCACTTCCTGCAGAGCCGCGTTGTTATCGGTAGCACCGCAGAATAGCAGCTTCGACTCTGAGTGCTGTAATACATAAGACATAGAAGAAACAGACTGCCCCGGATAAAGCGGTACACTGATCATACCCGCCAACATGATACCCACATCCACAATAATCCAGTCGGCACAGTTCTTGGCATGGATGGCAATACGGTCGCCGGTCTCGAACTGGCTGCGCAAGTGACCCGCTATTCTACGAGCCCGCTCCATCACCTCGCCCCAGGTATAATCACGCCACTGCCGTTGTTGCATCTGTCGAAGAAAAACCGTGTCAGCCTGCTGCGACTCTCTCTGGTACAGCAGTTCAAGGGGCTGAAGACCTTTCACCTTCTCGTACTTTTCTTCCGGGGTCATCGCTATTCCTCTCTCATTATTGTATTTTTTTGTAATTAGATACTAATTAATAGATACGGACAGTTAGAATTTTCCTAAAAAAACACTAATATGAAAAAATTCCACTTCAGTTAATACCACCTAAAGCTCCTAATCATATGGCAGCCACTGCTGCTAAAAAGGCAGCGTGAATTTATTATTATTCTTAATCGATAAACTTACTGGAGATTAAAGTTAAGTGCAAAAGAGACCGCACAGTCACCCAGGTCGGAATCCAAACCAAGAGCTAACGCATCGCAAGAAAAGAAAAGAAAAGAAAAGAAAAGAAATATTGGCAGATAATGGGGGGATCAATAGAACAAATCCGGAAATTTCTCACTAACCAAATAAATTACCGTGAATGGCCTTCTATGAATTTTTCAGCAACTATCTTAATATTTAGCTTACTTTATACAGACAATACTTCGGACAGTTTTAGGGGCGAAATAGGTAGGAACCACGGCCAGATAC
>NZ_JALBWM010000100.1 GCF_023895975.1 Microbulbifer okhotskensis | reverse complement strand
CCAGATACGCTACTTTCTTTCAAACCCTCAAACACCAGATTCGGTTATAACTCTCAGGTCGCGGCTCGCACCCCGATTAATAGACCATATAAAGGGCGGGTTAAAACTGAATGGAAGAGCCTTTCCTTAGCTAGAGACCAAGCTGCTTAGTAATTACTGCAAGTCAAACCCTAATCAACATCAGGGACTGGGATAGACGATGCTGTAGTACATTCAAGTGCGCTCTTCTTTCTGACGATTTTTTTTAGCCTCAAAGGCAAACGCGGGCAGAATGACCGCCCATATCACACAGAGTATTCCCAGGGATTGCCATAGGGGCTGGTGCAATTCAACCGTGCCATTTAGGAGTGCGCCCGTAAAATAGCTAAAAGGGCCAAAAAATCCACCTAAGATGGCAGCCAACCACAGATTTTTTTGTAGAAAGACCAAGCTATATCGCAAGGTCATAGCAAAATTCAACCACAAAAATATCAGCCATAAAGGTGGCCACGGAGAGCCGCTCTCATTGCGTAACACCCCCAGATGAAAAAGCACTGAGTCTATGCTCACACCCCAAAATAATATACAAGCCAGCCACAGTGGTTCCCCATGTAAATTGGCTACGAACTTGAGGTGTATCAATAAATTCAATATTGTAAAGGGAATAATCAGCCATGCCTTAGCCACAATTACGCACAGTGGCCAAGCGATATCAAAGAGTAAGGCATTGACGATCAGCCGCCACATATTAAAAGCCGCCAAGATACCGGGGTTTGGCAAAAACAAACTGCACTGTGCCGATTACTCTTTGTAAAAATCCGGCTTCGCAGTAGCACAGGTAGAAATCCCACATGCGAACAAAGCACTCATCAAACCCCAAGTCGCGTACTTTGCCAATTCTATCAAAAAACGCAGCGCGCCAGTCATTTATGGTTCGAGCGTAATGGGCGGTAATATCTTCCAAACCCACTATCTGCATGTCCGTTGAAGTACCAATATGATTTGCGACCACTTGAATAGAGGGAAGGCAACCACCGGGAAAAATATAACGCTGAATAAAATCAACTTCTTTACGGTACTGCTGGTAACGTTGGTCGCGAATTGTAATGGCCTGCATTAACATCAAGCCATCCTCTTTCAATAGTTCGCTACAGCCGGCAAAAAATGTCTTATGGAATTCATGGCCTACCGCCTCCACCATTTCAATCGATACAATTTTATCGTACTTGCCCCGTAATTCCCGATAATCCTGCAGCAATAGGGTTATCTGGCCTTCGAGGCCCTCATATTTCACCCACTGCCGCGCATAGTCAAATTGTTTCTGGGATATGGTGGTGGTGGTCACTTTACATCCAAAGTACTTTGCTGCATGAATCGCCATCGCTCCCCAACCTGCACCAATCTCCAGCAAGTGATCGGTCGCTTTTAACTGTAATTTTCGGCAAATCAAATCCATCTTGTAATTGGATGCTTGATATAAGATGGCATCTGCAGACGGGTAGACCGCAGATGAATACAGCATGGTTCTGTCGAGAAACAATTGAAAAAAATCATTGCCAAGATCGTAATGAGCTGAAATATTTTTTCGTGAACCATCGCGATGGTTGACTTTTAGCTGATGCAGCCACCGCAACCCCAAACGTGGCAGGTAGCTCCAACGGCTATCGATACCTTCAACCAATTCCATGTTATCCACCATGAGGCGAATGACATCAACCGGACTATCAGATGTCCAGGCACCCTGCATATAAGCTTCGCCTGATCCAATGGTGCCATTTAATAATACCTGTAAGTAACTAATTGGGTCGTGAACACAAATCTGCGCCGATATCTCGGCCTGCTCCTGCGCCTGTCCAAAGCTATAGCTGTGCTCACCCTCCTCCACCAAAAGGTGGCCCCGCTCAATACCCTTCAGTTTATCCAGCACCAATTTACGCGCCAAACGAACAAGCCACGATTGAGAGACTGGCTTAAATTTAGAGGCCGATGCCTGCCCTGCTCCTTGAATTACTCTCACCGTTGTTTATCTCCTGTCTCAACCTCTGCGCCATCGCGAGGGTGCGAAAAGACCGGTACACGCTTGACCCATAACTTGAGCGCTTGCCAGTAGATGATAGCTATCACTTTCAGGGTCATCAGTGGATACTGGATCAATATCGAGTTTAGGGCCGCAGCGCTAATTTTTCGGCGATGTAATCGCAGAGTTGCATCAAACATCGGACGATTACTCTCCTCAGTATCAGCGGCATTCGTTTCAAAGTTTTGCAAATAGGCCGTCAATTTTTCTCCCGGTTTAGTGCCTCGCCAGTGATAACCTTGGGCCATTGGCATAAAAGGAGAAACGTGAAAGGTTTTTTCGAAGGTTGCTTTTTGTAATTTGATATTGTTTCGACAATCAAGAACGTAGCTGTGCCGCTCTTTCCAAGGTGTGTTATGGATATCCAACAATAACCAGTCGACATGTTCACCTTCGATGTCAAAGCAGTAGTAAACACTGATGGGGTTCATGTTGTAACCAAAATAGCGCCAGTTGGCCAATAGCCGAATAGGCCCTTTTGGTTGTTCTCCAGTTTCTTCTTCGACACGTTGGCGAACCGCAGTATCCAGGTTTATCGATTGATCACCGAAAAAGTCGGCGCGCTTAAAGCGGGCAAGTGCCAAGCGGCGGGAAGACCAAAAGGGGGATAGCTGGCAGAGGCTGTCAACTTCTGACAGGTCCACATACATCATAAACACCTGATAGCGGAACTGATGCGCCCGAGGCGAAAATCGGCGATGCTCTAACCAACCCGTATAAATTGCACTTTTCATCGCATCGGCTTCCTTACCAGCCAACTCCCAACCCCTGGGCAACTCGCACTGCACTACTCACGCCATCTTCATGAAATCCATTTGCCCAATAAGCACCGCAGAACCAAGTGCGATTGACACCGTTAATACTATCCCATTGCTGCTGAGCCCGAGTCCCGGCTACAGAAAACTGCGGGTGGGCATACTCAAAACGACCGAGGACCGCCTTGGGGTCTATACGTTCTTCAGCATTTAGAGTAACGCAATAGGTTTTTTCCGCGGATAACCTCTGCAGTATATTCATGTTATATGTCAGAACCGGCAGCGCATCCTGTTCGTTGCGCAGCTGGTAGTTCCAACTGGACCAACTGCGACGGTGGCAGGGAAGCAAAGAGGTATCTGTGTGTAGAACCGCAGTATTATTGGCGTAGGGGATGGCGCTGAGGAGTGCCTGCTCACTACCACTGGGATCTGCCAAAGTTGCCAACGCCTGATCCGAGTGACAGGCAAACACAACCGCATCAAACGCAAGCTCTTCTCCGGTGGCTGTTCGCACCCTCACACTTTGCCGAGACCGCTGCACCGCCGTCACAGGAGTAGCGAGGCGTATGCGGTCTGCAAAGGATGCGCTTAAGGGCTCAATATATTCACGAGATCCCCCCTTGATAACCCGCCACTGTGGACGCCGCACCAGATTGAGTAAGCCGTGATTAAAGAAGAAACGCACAAAGAAGCTGACAGAGAACTCCAACATCTGCGCCACACTGGCTGACCAGATCGCCGATCCCATCGGCACTAAATAGCGGTTGGCGAACTCCGATGAATAGCCATTAGCGGGCAGGTATTCACCTAGAGTCAGCGTGTCGCTCAGACGCCCTTCCCGCCAATCCCGCAAAGCACTGCGATTGAAACGCACAATATCCCACAGCATCCGCCAGTGCCCGGCACTAACCAAGTTAGTGCGCTGTGCAAAAAGGCTGTTCAGGTTATTACCCGCGTACTCAAACCCCTCCTGGTCACAACGCACACTGAACCCCATGGAAGTGGGTTGCGTTTGAACGCCCAGTTCGTTGAGTAAACGGATAAAGTTAGGGTAAGTCCAATCGTTGTAAACAATAAAACCGGTATCAATTTGGAGGGATTGGTCACCGGTATCAACATCCACTGTGGCGGTGTGCCCCCCCAGGCGGGCCTGCGCTTCAAACAGGGTGATATCGTACTTGCGATTCAAAAGGTAGGCGGCGGTAAGACCAGCAATACCGCTGCCAACAATAGCAATTCGCATCAACTCTTCCTCAGCGCACGGATTCTTGTCATTTTGGGTGCGAAAAAGCGAAACCACAATGTGCTAAAAAAGCCCAGAAACCGTAGGGGCCAACTGAGCCGCCGAGGAAAATCAATGGTGTGCCCGGCCCCACAAAGTCCGCGCTCAATATGCTCTGCTGCCTGTTCCGGGCTCATTAAAAAGGGCATCCCGAAATCATTGCCCTGAGTAAGGCGAGTAGCTACGAACCCCGGCCGAATATGCACCACTCGCAGAGGGGTGAGGCTTGTATCCGCTCGAACCGATTCCAGAAAATATGCCAGTGCGGCTTTTGAACTACCATAGGCCTCAGCACGAGGAAAGGGCACTACCGATGACAGACTGCCGAGCGCTGCAAATACAGGCTTGCGACTGGCAGCCAGCAGCGGCAGCGCACAGCGCAAGGTATTAATCAAAGCGAAAAAGTTGGCATCGAACACCCGTCGGTACATAGCAAGATCCAACTGAAGGTCATTGTCATACTCACAGGTACCGGCACAGGCAACCACCATATCCAGATGATCGGTCAGGTCTGCTAGCCGCTGAGGTAACGCCTGCACCTCCTGATCATCGCTGAGATCACAGTCCAGAATTTGGATGTGATTAGGTGCTGTTTTTTGTAATTCTACCAGCGCATCGAAACGCCGACTGCTGGCAATCACAAAATTATTTTGCTTCGCCAGGCGCAGCACCAATGCACGCCCTATACCCGAACTGGCGCCAGTGACCCAGAGCGTTTTTTCACGAATATCCAAGGACACTCAACTACGCTCCAGTCGCGATTTAATCAATCCGATGCAGGATCCCAGCAATGGAATCTGCTCGTAAACCATAGCGCCCATATCATAAAAATCTTCGTGGTAATGGATCTTGTCGGCATAGCGCAGCAGACTGCAACCGCGCAGCTGTAATGGGTGCCCACCCTTGAGCCACTTGTGGCGATAGTGCATTTTCCACGACAAGCAGGCGTTGCCTTGCCCTAGCACCGGCTGATCATCAAATTGGAACCGGCACTGCGCCAGCCCCCTGCTCATCCCGGCAAAATAACTCTTCAGAGCAGGCAACCCCTCAATCCGATGCAGCGGGTCACAAAAAACAATGTTGTCACTATAAAATGCGCCCAAACTTCCGGGGTCCTGCATCAGGAAATCGCGGTAATACTCGTTTAGCTCCTCGATCAACGCACTCATCATCGCTTCCCTGAATATTCTCGCTGTAAATTAGTACGCCAATGGCCTTCGGGTGGATCACCGGTAAGTAAAAACCACTCCCAAGTAGTCCAGTTGGCTCCTGCCCACGTAAATAGTTAGCAGGCAACCGGGAAGTCTTGCCTGATCGCCTGGCGCATCTTGCGGTACATGAACGTACCGCTCTGGGCTCCTACTTAAAGCCTGTTAGTACCCATTGTGGGGCAATAGCATCGACAAACACGCAAAGACCGCTAATATGGCGCATAGAACCCACCCCAACAGCGAAACAAATCCGGTGAAACTGCTTCAGAGAGAAAACCAGGATTGGAGTACCCTGCTCACGAAAGTGGGGCACGAGCGCGACCGACAGGCCTTCGAGCAATTATTTCGCCACTTTGCGCCACTGATTAAAGGGTTTCACCACAACCGTACCACCCAGGCAATCAGTGCCGAGGCCGCCGATGAACTGGTACAGGAAACCCTACTTAAAGTCTGGCGCAAGGCGCCCAGCTTCGATGCCAGCAGAGCCTCCGCCAGCACTTGGATTTTCACAATTATGCGCAACACCCGAATCGATATGTTGCGCCGCAGTGGACGCCATAAAAGCGCAGACATCATTGAGGCGGTGGATGTTTGGGATGAAACACCGGAGCACCAGCCACTGATATTCTTGCAGAGAAGGCGCAATGAGCGGGAAATCGCAGAGAGCCTGCACAGCCTACCAACGGAGCAGAGCCACGTTCTAGAAAAAGCGTACATGGAGGGAAAATCTCATAGCGAGATCTCCACAGAATTGGCGTTGCCACTCGGTACGGTTAAATCCCGCGTTCGATTGGCACTGAAGAAGCTACAAGCAAGGTTGGCTAAGTAGATATCGTATGATTCGCCACCACCCCGACAAAAATATGCTGCTGGAATACACAGTGGGCAGTCTGCCAGAAGGCCCTAACCTGATCGTGGCAGCCCATGTTCAGATGTGTACGGAGTGCCGCGCTCAGTACCACACCATGAATACCCTTGGCGGTTCAATTTTGGAAAACTGCACTGAACAAAGCCTGAAGGAGAATGCCTTTGAACAATTGATGGGCAGAATTGACCAGAGTCCAGCCCCTAAGGGAAATACGGCGGCTGACAGACCTAAAATATCAGAGCCACTGCTAAACGACGCCCCCCCAGTGGTGCACAAACTGCTGGCGAAAAACCCCCCAATCAAATGGAAGAGCATCACGCCGGCGCTGAAAATGTGCCGCCTCAGCACCGGGCAGGACAAATATGAAGTGAGCTTCCACCGACTGAGCTGCGGGGGCAAAGTCGCCGAACACGACCACCGGGGCGCAGAGCTTACTCTGGTCCTCTACGGCCGTTTCTCCGATAGCAATGGTGTCTATGGGCGCGGTGATTTCCTACTGCGCGAGCCCGGTGAAGTACACCGCCCCACAGTGACGGAAGATCAAGAGTGCCTGTGTTTTTCTGCGGTACAGGCGCCGGTGGCGCTAACCGGTGTCAACGGCTGGCTGCTAAACCGCCTGATCCCGTTTCATCCGGGCTGACACTGATACAAAGCACGGTAGCGGCGTTATGACGCCGCCATGGAAGCCGGCTCCTCTCCCTGTTCAACAAACAGGGCTGACAGCTCCTCCCAGCGCTTGCTGACCGCGGCGAACTTCTCTTCCCGCACATGACCGTAGCCGCGTACCTGCAGGGGAATTTCAAGAAGCGCCTGTGCAGCGGCAAGATTGCCGATAGTGAGCCGTGCCGATACCGCATCGACCGCCTGGGCTACCTGCAGCGACCACTGCCGCTCTGCACGGCGCTCTTGGGTGTAACCGAAGATATCCAGCACGGTGCCACGCAGGACTTTGCCCCGTGCCAGCAGTGGCATCAGCTTGCCCACCCAGGGGCCAAATTGTATCTTGCGTACCCGTCCGCTACTGTCAGGCCGCGCCAATACCGGCGGTGCCATATGAAATTTCAGGGTGTAATCGCCGCTGAACGTTTCACTGAGCTGCCGCTGGAAATCTTCACCACTGTAGAGACGAGCCACCTCGTACTCATCCTTGTAGGCCATCGCTTTATACAAACTGCGTGCCGCAACCCGGGTTAGCTCGCCGCGAGACGCTGGCAGGGCTGTTTCCGACTTGAGCAAAACGGCCATACGGCGGGTAAATTGCGCCGCATAAGTCGAGTTTTGATATTCGCAAAGCTCTCCAGCGAGGCGCTCCAACAACTGCTCCACCGTTTCCTCTGGCTCCACCAGTTTCACCGGCTTGGCAGGCACTGCCAGCTGCTCAATGGTCCTGGGATTTTCAGCCAGTAAGCGGCCCGCGCGGAAAGCACGCAGATTGTTTTCCACAGCGACGTCATTGAGCTCAATAGCACGCTCCAAAGCCGCTTCACCGATCGGCAGCAATCCTTTCTGACAGGCAAAACCCATCATCATTAGGTTGCTGGAGACCGTGTCACCAAACAACGCCTGGGCGTACTTATTGGCATCGAAAGCAAAGTAATCCGCACACAGGGATTCGATACTCCGCTGGGTGTCATCAGCGGGAAATGCCAGATCGTTATTACGTACAAATGCGGCCACCGGCACCTCTGCCGTATTGACCAGGGCGCGCATCTCACCAGTGGCAAACTTAGTCCTCTGACCAGCGGCAGTCACCATGTCACAGCCAAGCAACAGCTGTGCCGCACCATCGCGGATTCGTGCAGTGGTGATCGCCTCTGGACTCTGCCCCACTTTCACATGGGCCACCACCGCGCCATTTTTCTGTGAGAGGCCGGTAAAGTACAACGTGGTACTGCCCTTTTTTTCGAGGTGTGCAGCCATGCCCAACAGGGCCGCCACAGTGAGTACGCCACTACCACCAATACCGGCAACCAGAATATTCAAGGGCTGTGCCAGCGGAGCTACCGACGCCGAAGGTAAACCCGCAATCGCCATATCCAGGGCATCGGCCAGGGATTGCACCGGGGGCTTTTTCAACTCCCCCCCTTCGACAGTGACAAAACTGGGGCAAAACCCGTCGGCACAGCGCAAATCCTTATTACAACTGGATTGGTTAATCTGGCGCTTGCGCCCAAGCGGCGTTTCCAGGGGCTCTACGGCAATGCAGCTGGACTGTACGCTACAATCACCACAACCTTCACAAACCCGATGGTTGATCAGCAATCGCTGCGATGGATCGACCAACTGCTTTTTTTTGCGGCGGCGACGCTTCTCCGCCGCACAAACCTGCTCATAAATAATGGCCGTAACTCCAGCGGTCTCCCGCAGGCGGCGCTGAACGGTATCCAGTTCGGAGCGAGGCAGAATTTTTACAGCCGCCGGCAACTCGCTTCGATGTTCGCGCCAGTGATCCGGGTTCTCGGTCAGGAGAACCACTTCCCCGACCCCTTCCGCCAACAGTTGTGCGGCCAGAGAGGGTGCACTCACTTCGCCATCGACAGGCTGCCCACCGGTCATCGCCACGGCGTCATTGAGCAAAATTTTGTAAGTGATATTGACCTGGCTGGCCACCGCCTGGCGAATCGCCAACAAACCCGAGTGGTTGTAAGTTCCATCGCCCATATTCTGGAAAATATGCTCGGCACTGGAGAAACGATGCAGCCCCACCCAATGAGCGCCTTCCCCACCCATATGGGAATAGGTATCAGTCTTCAATCCCTTGCCCAAAGCCATAATATGACAGCCGATACCGGCACTGCCGAGGCTGCCTTCTGGCAGCTTTGTGGAAGTATTATGAGGGCAACCCGCACAGAAGATGGGCTCACGGGCGAGCAACCCCTGGGCTTTGCCAGGAATATTGCCACCCAGCTTTTCCGCCAAGGGGATCAGTTTGGCGGCCAGATCAGTATCTGCCAGCCAGCGTGCAATCGCTTTGGCGACTTGATCGGGACCGAAGCCCCAAACGGCCGGCAACAAGTCATTGCCATCCAGGTCCTTTTTACCCACGACTTTGGGGCGGTCTCTATCGTCCCAACCGTAGAGTTGGTTCTTTAGCTGATCTTCCACTAAAGGACGCTTTTCCTCCACCACCAAAAGGCGCTCCATACCCTTGGAAAACTCCCCAATACCTCGGGGCTCCAGGGGCCAGGACATAGCGACCTTATAAATGGAAATACCTGCGGCATTGAGGTCGGTTTCTGATAGGTTAAGCAGCTTCAAAGCCTCCAGCAAATCACCGTGGGCTTTGCCCACGGTCACTATGCCAAAACGCTTTTGCTCTGCCTGGTAGGTAGTTTTGTCCAACCGATTGGCATAGGCAAAAGCTCGGGCGGCGGGGAGACGCTCTTCCAACATCCTCCGCTCGTACTCAAGGCGCTCTGCTGGCCAGTTCAGGTGAGGATCATAATTCAGGCCGTGCGCGGGAACCGGGAAATCAGCAGGAATCGTAAACTGGGGTAACTGTGGCACGATCAGTGAAGCGCCCGCCTCGACAGTTTCGGTTATCGCCTTAAAGCCGACCCACAGACCCGAGTAACGCGACATTGCGATACCTGCCAAACCCAAGGTCAGATATTCATCAATTGAAGCCGGGAATATCAACGGCATCATGACCGATTCAAAAATCTGGTCCGTATTGTGGGAAAACATTGAGGATTCCGCCGTATGGTCATCGCCACACAGCGCCAGCACTCCGCCTAACTTGGAAGTACCCTGGACATTTGCCTGACGAAATACGTCCGCAGTGCGATCCACTCCGTGCCCTTTGCCATACCAAATAGCAAAAACACCTTCTTTGGTCGCTTGCTGGCGATAGTGATCCAGCAGCTGGGTGCCCCAAATATTGGTGGCGCCCAGATCTTCGTTGATGCCCGGCTCAAAGTGGATTTCCCGCTCAGCAAGCAACTTCTTATGCCGCCAAAGGCTCTGATCATATCCACCCAGCGGAGAGCCGCGATAACCAGAAATAAAACCGGCAGTGTTGAGCCCGGCTAATTCGTCCATGCGCTTCTGCATTACAGGCAAGCGAACCAAGGCGTCGATCCCAGTCAGGAAAACACGGCCGGATTCGCGGGTAAATGCCGCCTTAAGTGAATACTCGCTATCAAAGCCCAATTCTTGATCGCCTTCGACCATTGCCATGGGTACCACCTATTTTATCGTTATTGCTTTTTTGCTCGTGATCCCGCCATCCATGACATGTCGCTCAAATATTCGCAACATCTCTCGATTCACAACAGGACGGACCCAAGCTGTTTAATAGCGCTAAAATTAACACTGCCCAGCTGAGCAGGTCATACCAAAATTAACCCAACTCAGGCATAATACCGACATAACTCGCTAAAGATGGCCAACTGCCGGCAACAAATCACTCAAAATGCGGTATTTTGGGGGATGTAACAGAAAAGCGATGCCCTGTTCTGGTGCCCTCTACTCAGACACGTGCCTTGAGCGCCTGCATCCATCTTTGAGGTCTCTGGTCAATGTGACAGAACTATTGAAACTGGTCAGGGGATATCAGTCTCATCAGGTTGCAACTACGCTAGGCTCGGCAGATACCACTGCCGGGGACAAGAGGTCCACGGGGCAGGAAATATAAAAATAGAGAAGGTCTCACAAAAACTCTGCGGCACAAGGAAACGCCGCTATTACAAACCGACATAAATCAATGTACACAATGCGCACAACTTACTGGAGTCAATCAGGAAGGTTTACTTTATCGTCAAGTTGATGACCCGCAGCCGGCGATCCCGGCGTACGTTCAGAGAGATGAGATACGGAATATAACCATGGCCTATTTACTGGATGCCATCGATAAAAAAATCTTGGAGATCCTGCAACAGGATGCCACCATTCCTAATATCGAGCTGGCAGAAAAAGTCTGCCTCTCCCCTTCTCCATGCTCACGTCGGGTTAAGAACCTGAATGAGCAGGGCTTTATCAAGCGCGCAGTCACCCTTTTAGAGCCGGAAAAAGTCGGGCTGCCTGTTAGCGTATTTATACAGGTGACCCTTAACCATCAGGTCAAAAAAGAACTACAGGATTTTGAGTCTGTTATCGGCCAATGGCCTGAAGTGATGGAATGCTATCTGATGACCGGTGACTTTGATTATCTGCTGCGCGTCGTAGTCCCCAACCTACAGGCCTATCAGGAATTCCTCGATAAAAAACTCACAGAACTGCCCGGTATCGACCATATAAAAAGTAGCTTCTCCCTCAAACAGGTGCGTTACCGCACAGAGCTCCCGTTGGACCAACTATTAGATAACCAGGGATAACAACAAAGATACATCGATCAGCGCCAATGCCGGTACAGGCGCTGATTTGTACCCATTGCTACATCTCTACGGTGAAATTTAGCGATACGCAGAGGGATTCCATTGATAATTTAATGAAAAGACTGAATCGCAATCACCTATTGAGCGCCTGCATCCGCATACTGAGCCAGAATTCCAGCCCATGTTTTTTCGATCTCCGGCAACAAATCTTGAAACGCCGCCTTCTCTGTGGCTACACGCAAGTCATCAACCGCGTCTGAGGTGCTCCAAACGCTAGCGCTCTTGCGCTCTCTTGCCGTAGCTTCGGAAATACCAAAAAGATACTCTGTGCGCACATCAAAAAATGCAGCTGAAACAGTTGTTGTGACAGTGATATCCTTATTCTTCAGAAATCCCAATGAGATAACATTTAACGGTGCAAACTTTTGCTCCCCGGCATGAAAAGACGTGTCGAATGTATACACTAATAGAATATCTGCCTTCAAACGCGCTGAAGCCTCACGGAGTGAGCGTACTGAATCCAAGTTGGTTGGCAACAGGATTCTATTCAACGGAGCTACTTTGGAGACTTCAGGGAGCATAGATAGCTTGATAAAATCGCTTTCCGTTTCGACATCCCGAGTAGTAACAACACTATAGCGACCCGTACCAAAACTATTCACTCGGTATGACTGGTAACCCGGAGCTTGAACACGCGCGACTGAGATATTTGCAGGGAAAGGCGCTGCAGGCTCTTTAGACATTAGTTCGTTAATATCAGCATCAGCGAGTTTACTCAGGTGGACACCACCCCCCGGTGTCGTATATGAGGCACAACCCCCTAATACCACTATCGCAACGATCAACAATAAATTCCTATACGCTTTCATCAGAATTCCTTTTCATTCTCACATTGACCCGCAATATTGTTGCCACACCAAGCGGCATATTGCAACCAACCAGCAACAAAGCAAATTTCATACTTAATATTGTCAACTATTTCGATTCGCTCTCTGACTGGATTTTTTGAGATTTTCCTGACAATTATACCTGGCTATCAGTGAGGACTTGAGAGATCCATACCGTATTTGTTTTCAACGGATTTTCTTCTTTGCTTGGTTATCTCATACAGAACCATGCCGTATAAGTACCCCAATTTAGGCCTTCAATGGCTCCAAACATGGGTATATAAACACAAAATTCATTCTTTTCAATCGCAAAATCACTAACCCCTCAAGTCTCACTGCCAAACCATACCGTTAATTTTTTTGAGTGTTTTCGGATTTCCTACTACAACAATCAAGTTCTAACAGCGACACTCTTTTATAGCATTCACTCACGCTCTAATCTTGTTGGAAACTTACTCTACGACTTAACCTCTGAGATATCCCCTACATTCATATCGGCTTCAACAAAACAAAAATTATACTCAGCCTATCTTATTAGATTCTTATACCAGCACCCCCCCACTAAACGATTAAGCGCTCAAGAATTCCACCCCAAATAACAAGCAGTTATGCACCCAAAATCTTCTTGCTAAACTAAGCCTCTAGACAGACAAAATATCTAAAGGAATGGCCGGCTGTCACCGAGCAAAATAAGTCACCCAAAAAATTAACTTTGAGAAGAAAAATCCTTCGAACACGATCTATCCAGCAACCCAACAAATATATCTTTTAATTTTTCCCACGCGCAGACACAACCCTCGAATAACCGCCAGCATCCAGCCCTAGGAAATTGCATTATCCAACTGCCATGCAAATCAATCTATCATCAGTCCCAGAAATAACCACCCTTGATGAACGTACTCCTGTGGCTAAACTTATTATTCAAGTTTCGTCACAACAAATTGGCACGTCTAACCACTTCAACGCGCCCGCCAAAACACGCCAGACAGGTACTCACTGCCTGGAAATCTTGGATCCCTATCAATATTTTACAATTCCAAACACGATTGCCGGTGATTAGACTTAGTCGTTAGACGCCCGATGATTGATCTTTCGGCTTGATCCTATAGAATTCCCTGACACCTAGCGAACTAACTTAAGGCGGCGATAATGTATAGTCATATCATGGTTGGGGCGAACGAAATCGAGGTATCGAGAGCATTTTATGATGCTACGTTCAAGGCTCTTGGCTATAAAACGGGCGTACTGGATGACAAGGGACGCTACTTTTACTTTAATGACACCGGCACCTTTGCCATTAGCAAGCCAATTGATGGTGAGCCGGCTTGTCATGGTAACGGCAGCACCATTGGCTTTAACGTAAGTAGCCCCGAGGAAGCCGATGCCTGGCATGCCGCCGGTATAGCCAATGGTGGCACTAGCTGTGAAGAGCCCCCCGGCATTCGCGAGAGCGTAATCGGCCCAATTTACCTTGCTTACTTGCGCGACCCCGCCGGCAATAAATTGTGTGCGCTGCACAAGGTCAAATAAGTCCCAACCTACTGATAAAACTGATGAAGAGGCCCTCCGGCTTTTTCATCAGCTCAGAAAACCCAGACTACTACACTAAGGGTATTGCCTAAACAGTTTTCATCAGTACGGGCACCCTTTGCTTAACAAAGAAAATTGAAAACTCATACTGGCAAAACCCAACCTTTATTTTACTGTGGGAGCCACACAGACTGCGACTACAAACATATTGTAGCGCCACACCCTCATCATCGACCACCTGCCCCCCAACGATAAACTGTAAGCAACAACCCCAAAAAAATCTGCGCTTCGGCGCAATAATTAAATTTATTTTGACACAAGTGGAAATACCCTGATATCACCTGTCAAACTCCGGAATTTAGTTTATTTAATGCTATTACAACGACAAGATGGGGCAAAGCAAGGCCACTCACGCCAAAGTATTCTATGAGAACTACCGGGAAATACGTAAAGCGCATAAAGTATTTAAGTGGACATGCAATTATCTAATGTATAGGGCACTTAGAACCTCTAAAACAGTCGTGCATTCAGCTTGAGTTCAAAAGACAACAATTATTTTGGAATCGCACAACAACTACGGAGTTCCCAACCATGAAAATACTAATTATTGCGGCATCTGCAATTTATGTTCTGCAAGCGACTCTCCAGGATTACAAAAACAGAAAGGAGGAATACTCACCTCCACTCACAAACATGCCAGATAATGCCGCCGCCTTGGCGAAGGATATGTTTGAAGAGGCCGTTAGAGGCAAGCAGCTCAGTGCTGACCACACGCAGAAAATTGAAGCTGGAATTTGGGAAATGCTCGGCGAAGGTGCCGTATTACAAAGGAATCATGAACTGGTAAAAACCAAAGAAAAGATATCGTATCTCGGCCAATTTTTATCTTGGTTTATGAAGGCAAAAGGGTTGAGCTACGCCCAAATTGAGGAAAAATACAGGAAGGACTTTACTGATTCTGAAAAAGAGTTGCACCAAAACATTGTGCAGTCAGCCTCAAGATCCAATAAAGATCTGGTCGGCAAGCTTTGGAAGTCAGTTATCAACTTTTTTTGGCCTCGTCAAGCCAAGCTGTAAGAGGTCCGCTGAACAAGCCAGAGATTCAGTAATCAGTCGTGCAATATATGAACTCTACAACAATTAGCTCAATACTTGGACTTCCCTGCAATGCGAAGTCCAAGCATTCAGGATTAATTAACGATTGTGAGTTCCAGCGATTAAAAATGATATGCACACCGTGATTATCGTCACTTACAAATACGAAGTAACCGCCATTGGTATGCACCGGCAAGTGCCACCAACTTTTGTTTTTACACAATGTTCAGAGGGATACCCGTAGAGTTTATATAACTAAAATTCCAACTGAATGTTACTATCAACATGTAGCTGGGTTGGTTGTATCTGAAGGTAATTATAGAAGGACAAAAGTCGCCGGGATCCTACTGACCCGAGGCTGTAATTTAAATTGTGTAACTGCTCATGCCCCCATACTCTATACCGGAGC